>DASVST010000539.1:0-7887 GCA_036387965.1 Segetibacter sp.
CAAGCCGTCATAGTATTCAACTTCTTTGAATATACCAGCCAATTCAATATTAAACAATTCTCTCTTACCTGTTTCTTTCCGGTACGCATTTGCCCTTGTGAATATTTTGTAAGCACCAACAATGCTGCTAAGGTTGTTGCCCTCCCCATCGGGAACTAATATGGTAAGATGTTTCATCTCGTTATCTCTTTATTTGTTTCGCAGTGGAAGCTAGCAATAACATCTTCTCCTTTCAATAATTTTCATGCTCGACTTCCTCAAATACTTTGATCAAAGGTATAAACTTATAGTGTCCAAATCAACCCACCACAAAGTCTATTTTGCACCCCTGGTAATCGATATATACAGGATACATTTGTTGTATAAAAAATTATAGCATGAAACAAAATGAGATAATGGTTAAGATGGTATTTGATAGATGGTATGCACAGATTAAACAATGTAATACAGTTCTTGATTCAATTACTGACGAACAACTGCAACAGGAAATTGTGCCGGGAAGGAACAGGGGCATATACTTACTAGGACATCTTATAGCTGTGCACGACGACATGTTACTGTTATTGAATTTGGGCGACAAATTATACCCGGAGTTGTATGAGCCTTTTCTTAAAGCTCCAGATAGATCAGTAACTGAGATTCCTTCTGGCCAGGAATTGAGAGAATTTTGGAATAAACAGAACGAAGTTTTGACTCAGAAGTTCGGGAGCTTAACGCCGGATGAATGGTTTGAAAAACATAACGCGGTTTCTGCTGAAGATTTCATTAAAGAACCCCATCGTAACAAACTGAACATAATCATTACGAGGACAAGCCATCTATGTTATCATGTTGGACAATTGGTATTGATTAAGTAGTGTAGTTACCGATGTGTAAGTATGAAATAGACAGTTAAACACTTTTTTCTAGAATTCCACCTTTAAAAAACGACGTACATGACTACACAAAATTTTACTATCACACTGGTGGTAGACCAAACTCCCGAAGAAGTATTCAACGCCATTAATAATATTCGGGCATGGTGGTCAGAAGATTTCAGGGGCGATTCACAGAAGCAGAATGATGAATTTGAGGTGCGTTTCGGAGACATGCATTATTCCCGGCAAAAATTAATAGAAGTAAACACTGGCGAAAAAGTGGTTTGGAACGTGGCAGATAGCCATTTAAGTTTTCTAACAAACAAAAGTGAATGGAATGGCACCAATATCAGCTTTGAGATTTCTATAGTTGGAGATAAGACCCAAATGAAATTTACTCATCACGGTTTAGTTCCCGAAATCGAATGTTTTCGTGACTGTTCAAAGGGATGGAACTACTATTTGCAGCATAGCTTGTTGAATTTCATAGCTACCGGCAAAGGGCAGCCCAATGTATTAAAAGAAGAATTTCAATCTAAATAAATTAAAAGCAACACAATGAATAATCAAGATTTTACCACTGCTATAGTGGTAGACCAAACCCCAGAAGAAGCATTTAATGCTATCAATAATGTTCGGGGATGGTGGTCAGAAGAAATTGAGGGCAGTACAGAACAAGTTAATGATGAGTTCACGTATCATTACGAAGATGTACATCGCAGCAAAATGAAATTGATTGAAGTGGTTCCAAATCAAAAGGTCGTATGGCTTGTGATGGATAACTATTTTAAGTTTACTAAAGAAAAGAGTGAGTGGAAGGGCAATAAGATCATTTTTGCGATAAGTGAAAACGACAATAAAACACAACTTCAATTCACGCAAGAGGGATTAGTTCCCGAATATGAATGTTACAATATTTGCAAAGATGCGTGGACTAACTATGTCCACAATAGTTTGCACAGCTTGATCACCACCGGCAAAGGACAACCGAACGGGAAGGACAAACCCCAAACTGAACATGAAAGGGAACTTGCGTCTGCCGGTAAGTAAATGCAGACACAAGAAGCAGAGCTTATTCGACCATTAATTATCATGCCGGTTTTTTAATTTTTTGCGCCCCAAACTGTTGCGAGTGAATATCACAGCTTTACGAAAAACTCTTCGCTTTTTGTAACTCAGGTGTGTAATTTTTTGCCTACGACTATTGTAATGAACGACTCAAATATCCGAGGCATTATATTTTTACCTCATGTGTTCTAAATATATTTATATGGAACAGATGAATGATCTCAATGAACTACTGAAACACGATGTGCAAATGTTACACTCGGCAGAAGAGCAGATAATTGCGGCAATGCCTGCAATGGTTGCTGCAGCAAGTAATCCACGGCTTAAGCAAGCCTTAGAAGAACATTTACGAGTAACAAAGACACAGCTGGAAAGACTTAACACGGTCAGGCAAATGTTGGGTGCTAATGAAGATTCTGTTGACAACCATGCCGGCTTACTTTCCCGTTTAATGGGCAAGAGCACAAAGTGCCAGGCAATGGCAGGAATAATTACGGAAGGGCAAAAAGTAATGGCAGAAGATATGAGTCCCGAGGTTAGGGACGCAGCTATTATTGGTGGAAATCAAAAGATAGAACATCTTGAAATTGCTAGCTATGGTACCGCCCGTACGTATGCGGAACAGCTCGGCTTAAGTGATGTTGCACAACTGCTTCAGCAAACACTTGATGAGGAGTATAGAGCAGATGAAATGTTAACTACATTGGCTGTAAGCGGGGTTAACCAGCGCGCAGAAATGGGTGTAGGAGCTTAGTAGGTTGATAATTTTGCGATGTAAAAAGCCATCTTGTAGAGCAGGATGGCTTCTTTGTTAGCGTAAAGTTTTTTGAGAAAATTATTGTTCACTTTTATTGAACATACTAAAAACATCTTCTTTATATTTTCTTCCTATTGGAACCTTGTGTGTTCCTATTGAGATAATTCCCCCGGCTTGTATTTCTTTTAACCTGTTAACAGGTACTAAATAAGATTTATGGGTTCTGATAAAAGTGTTGTTTAGTTCATGTTTTTCTATAAAGGTTTTGAGCGTTCCTAAAGCAAGTATCTTAGTATTATCATCCAGAAAAAGAAGACAATAGTCTTTTACAGCTTTAATAAAAAGTATGTTATCTACATTCAGATAAAATTCTTTTTGGGAGGTTTTAATGTGGATTTGTCTATTGTTAATTCCTGGTGCCGGGGCTTTGTTGAGTTCCTTTTCCGCCCGGGACAATGTTTGGGTAAAACGATCTTTCTTAATCGGCTTTTGAAGGTAGTCCAATATGCCGTAGTCAAAGCCATCCTGCAGGTATTGTTTATGTGCAGTTGTAAAAACAATAAGTGGTTCTTTTTTCAGCTGCTTCACAAGGTCTAATCCATTAAGGACAGCCATATTGATATCAAGAAATAAAAGGTCAAATTCATGAGTAGATAAATAAGCGAGTGCTTCAACAGGATTAGTAAAAGAAGCGGCTACTGCAAAGCCTGGCTCATCTTTTAGATAATAAGCCAGCACTTCTATTGCTAAGGGTTCGTCATCTACTATAACAACCTTATAGCTCATTCATTCTAACTTTTAATGATGCGTCAAATACGTCAGTTTGATCATGGAAATTAAGCTCGTGTGCCTGCTGGTATTGAAGTTGTAATCTTTTCTTTAGATTTTCCAACCCTATGCCACTATGATCTTTTTTAGGAATACCTGTTTTACGGTTCGATACAGTCACATGTAACAAGTCTTCGGTTTGTGAAATCTTTATAATCAAAAACGCATTATCCTCAACTACATTCAGGCCATGCTTCACCCCGTTTTCAACTAAAGGCAGTAGCAGTAGTGGTGCTATCTTGTAATTGAAATCTTCAACCTCAATCACTAACTCAATTTTCTTTTTCTTATCTGCTCTTAATCTTTCCAGTGCTACGTAATCGGTGATTAACTGTATTTCTTTTTCAAGCGGAATCAAGTCTTCGGTACTTTCATACACCATGTATTGAAGAAAATCTGAAAATCTTAGGATTGACTCTGAAGCTAATTTAGTGTCTGTAAGTATTAATCCATGAAGGTTGTTCATGGTATTGAATAAGAAATGCGGATTTAACTGGTTTCGTAAATATTTGTTTTCAGCATTTCTTCTTTCTAATTCCAGCTCTTGTATTGAGAACTTTTGATCTATCCACTCCATCGCAACATACAGCAGGTATGCAAGAAATGCAATTCTTATAGTGCTGAATATCATTATAAAAATGTAAGACCTTCCCGAAGGGAAAACCTGAACCTTACCACCTGCAAGATTTAGTATGAAGTTGAACAAGCCTGAACCAACATAAAGCAAAAAAACTGATGCAACCAGAGACAATACAAATAGAAAGTACTTATTCTTTCGAAGTAGTTTAGGAATGAAGAAAATAAGGTTTGCATAAATCATGACGGCAATACAAGCAATTCTTCCTGTTAGGATTATTGCATAATGTAGTACCCCTGATTGCTGATAGATTCCACTTAACTCGAAAGAAAGCGACAATAAAAAAGTAAGCCAAAACAGAACAAAAATGCGCTGCCTTAGTTTTTCTTTTTGTAGATGAAAGCCTTTGTTGTACATCATGCAAATTCCATTGATTTATTGATATTCCAATACCACTTAAACGTTGTTCATCTATTAAAACTGTCGTTTATAGAATAGGCATTTAGTGTAATAAAAGCAGGCACTACATTTAAAAGAAAAACTATGCGCTACCTATTTATTTTTGCTATTCTAAGCCTTTATTATCCTGCTCTTTCCCAAAAGATAAATAGTGCAAAAATTGATTCGATCATCAGGATTGGGAAAGAAACACATTCCGACGGTATTGTAATAATAAAGGACAACAAAGTTCTGGTTGAAGAATATTACGGAACACCAAACACGCCAACATACATCGCTTCAGTAAGTAAGGCTCTTACAAGCATGGCAATAGTAAAGCTATTAAGCGAAGGAAAGATAAAATCGATAGATCAGCCTGTTGCTGATTTTTATCCTGAATGGAAACAAGGCAATAAAAGATTTGTCACGCTGAGAATGTTGTTAAGCCATACTTCAGGGATGCAAAATGAAAGAAACGCAGGACTTGAGTTAGAGCCTGCACCAACATGGAGAGCGAAGAACATTATAAAACTTGCTTTGGCTGCTGAACTTTCAGATAAGCCAGGAACCGTATATAGTTATAACAATAAAGCAACTGCTTTACTTGGCGGCATAATTGAAGTAGCAAGCGGCAAACGAATGGACACCTATTTTGAAGAAGAGTTTTTTAAGCCAATGAATATAACAGAGTTTGATTGGATAAAAGATGAAGATGGTAATGCTACGGCTCATGGTGCATTTCGCTTAAAGGCACGTGATCTTGCAAAATTTGGGCAGTTAATGCTAAACAAAGGAGAGTACAATGGTGTACGCTTCTTCGAAGAAAGATGGGTAGATTCATCTTTTGCCCAAAGCAATAATATAAATGACGAGATAGGATTATTGTGGTGGCGTAAACCGAAAAAAATGGTTTTTGCTTTTAGCAATAAAGAGAAGATAGATGCCCTGGAGAAAGCTGGTTTGCCAGAAGGGGTTTTGAGTAAGTTCAAAACTTTTTATAACCAGAGCTTTTCATACGAGGATATGATTACAACTTACGGTAAAACTTTCGGCACTAAGTGGCCACACCTGTTCGATTCATTATCTAAAAAATATGCTATAGATCTCAGAGGATTGCCTACACGTTCAGCAAGCAAAGAAATTATAGGATATTACCATACAGGCTCATGGGGTAATTTCCTTGTTATAATACCACAACTAAATCTTGTTGCCGTAAGAGTGGTAAAGAGAGACAAGGATTACATTGAAGGTGCAGATATGTTTGGCAACTTTACAACCAAAGTCTTTGAGTTAGTAGAATAAAGCAGATGCGATGATCGTAATAAAGAAGCCATCCTGCAATACAGGATGGCTTCTTATAGTAGCAAAGAGAACTATTACTTTTTTAATAGCCACCTAAAGCCAAGCCCCACATTTCCCAGTGATGTATTGCTTAGGCTGGATGAAATAGAAAAGTTGTTATGAGTAGATCTTGTATCCATGTTTGGCGGGTTATTATACTTTGTCTCGGTGTGAGAGTACCTTACGTTTATGAGATTGCTCAGATAAGCATCAAACAATAATCGTTGTGTTAGTCTATAGCTTAATCCCGGAGCAAAATTAATAGCGATGCCATATCCGCTACTTTTTGTTTCATTTACATTGTTATTATTTTTATTTATGTTCTTACCAAAAGAATAAGTGACCGCACCACCAGTATTAGTAGTAAAAAATATTTTTTCCGATAAAGAAAAAAAACGTTGTGAAAAAAGGTTAATACCTATAAGATGGTTGGGTATTCTTTGCGTACTGTTATTCAGACTGTATTCACTCTTCTGAATGCTATAACCATAAGATAATCCAACTCCTCTCAGCACATTAGGTTTAGTAAAAGAACCTAAGGATGGACTAAGAAGAAAAGCAGTAGAATTAGTAGTAGAGATACCGTTACTAATGTTTTCCCTTTTATTTGTCGAGAAGCCAATGTTTCCACCCAATACTCTTTGTCCGGTAACAAATTGGGCTTGCGCAAATACTGTGGATAGAGAAAGAAGAATAGCAAGGGAATAGATTTTTATCATGGGTTTTTTTCGAATGACCTCTATTATGAAGTGGGTGATGCATGTAAGTATGACTTTAACATTTCACGAACAATTGTGAAAGGCATAACGAGATTCATTAAACCCGAACTCTATTGAGCCTTCTTCTTATCACTTTTAGAATTCGCCAGCCTCTTTTTGTCTCCACCTGTGCTTTTATGTTCCTGCCCTTTATCAGGACCATAGAATAGTTTCGCCATCCTTGTTACCTTGTTCTCAGGTTTTTCTTTGTCCTGGTCGTTGCCCATCATAGCTGATGACAAACCATCAAGCATTGCACGCCATTGAAATCCAAAAAAAGATTCCTGTGGGTCACGTATAACATTTATGGGGCCTTTTCTAAACTTACCATTCTTTCTAGGATTGTCATTAGGTATAACTACGTTCGATGTAAAGCTTACAAGGCTCCTGTTTTTTAAACTGCTATCTGCACCTTGTTTAAGCAACTTTACCTTGTAATCTTTATAATAGAAATCTATATTACCTACTGCTTTATATTCATCCACTTTCATATCAAGTTGCATCTTTTCTATCTTTTGCGATTTGACCTGCATCAATGCTAGCGGCTCTAATAACGGATTGTACGCAGTCCCGTCCATTGCACCCAATGTTGATGAAACTGTATAGCCACCTTTTCTGTCTGTCAAATCGAGTTTATACTTGGAACGCATGTGACCTGCATTCATCACTTTATAACTACTTTCTATAGTAGTATAAGGGTTCTTCTTTTTAGCAACTGAATTGTTAGTTATGTTGGTATACACTGAGTGAATGTTATTCATGCTAAAGAATGCTTCTTTGCCTGTACCCTCTGTCACAATCCTAAAAAACATATCTCCGTTCTTTACCTGCATTTTATCTATGGTAACATCAAAGGCTAATGTTTGTAATAATTCATGTGGATACTTATCCCTCCGGTTGGGTGGTGTACGTAAAGGCCATTTGTAATTGGTATAATATTCAGCCCACGAATAATCAACCACCACTTCAGGAATATGAAATTGTTGTTGACGTGATAGTTTATCAAGATCCATGTTGTTCATTGATATTCCAGTAGCCTTTAAATGGTACCTGTAATTTGCTTTGCCTGCTTTCACTGCTTTTACAAATGCTGCTTTACTAAGTGTTGGCAATAACTCGAACGAACCTATGTACACTTTATGCTCATTGGGCATTATCCTGATGTTCCTGAAGTCAACGTAATACAATTTATCTGCAGTCACGACTCTTTGATGTGCTATCGTTGCTACTGATCTCATTTCTTTTGAACCTTTGTTTGCAAGT
>DASVST010000540.1:0-20467 GCA_036387965.1 Segetibacter sp.
ATATTTTTAATCGTCAGCAGCAAACCATCATCTTCAACAAAATAAAAAATTATGCAGAAGAGAATTTGATTTACATAAAACTTGACCATGATAAAAGTGCTATTCAACAAGTATTAGATGCTTGCTATAAAAACAATATCCAAAGCATTTTAGTTGAAGGCGGCGCCAGGCTTCTGCAGTTGTTTATTAATGAACATGCTTGGGATGAGGCAAGAGTAATTCAAAATAATAAATTGATAATACCGAACGGTTTGGCTGTACCGTTACTTAAAAATCAGAGATTAAGTTTTAACGAGGAAATTTTATCTGACACGATTTTTTATTATAAAAATACTGCTCATCAATAGTATTCTAACCTATGAGCGAACAACTGGTTTATAATACAATTGAAAAAACTTCATTCGCGGAGTTTAAAGATAGAGGAAGCCGGTTTTTAGCATATGCATATCCAATATTTAAGGTTGAAGAATTTAAGAAGGTTCTGCAAGAGCTAAAGAAAGGACATCCAAAAGCTGTGCATCACTGCTTTGCTTACCGGCTAGGCTTTGATAAAAATACTTTCCGCGTTAGCGATGATGGAGAGCCTGCCGGGACTGCAGGAAAGCCTATACTTGGACAGATAGACAGTAAAGAACTTACAAATACATTAGTAGTAGTGGTGAGATATTTTGGTGGTACCTTATTAGGTGTTCCGGGTTTGATTAATGCCTACAAATCGGCTACAGTTATGGCATTGCAGGTAACACCTATTTTGCAGAAGCCAGTGCTTAAGTATTACAACCTTACTTTCGATTATATGCGGATGAATGATGTGATGATGATAGTAAAACAATTTGGCTGCGAGGTCGAGAAACAACAAGCGCAATTATTTTGTGAGATGGTTGTTGGTATTCCTAAAGCGAGGCTGACAGAAGTATTATATAAGTTGAAAGATGTTCAGGCAGTTGAAGTGGTTGAGGTATCAAGATAAAGACCACGGATGCCTGATAGTAAAAGTTGTTCCTTCTCCGGGCTTGCTTGATACAAGTAAAGAACCATTGTTTTGGTTAATAAACTCTTTGCTCAAAATTAGCCCTAGGCCTGTTCCCATTTCACCAGCAGTGCCCTGTATACTTTGGGTTTTGTTTACATCAAAAAGCCTTTCCTGCAATTCCTTTTTCATTCCTGTTCCAAAGTCCTTTACATGAATGTTTACATACGTATCATCTGCTGATGTCCAAAGCTCAACTTTGCTGTTGTAATGCGAAAACTTCAGCGCATTACTCATTAAGTTTCTAAGTACAAATTCAAGCCTGTTATTATCAGCCATTATGTGTACATCAGAATTGATATGGTTTACAAATTGTATAGATTTATTATCAGCAGAATGCTTCAAAAACCGGCAGACCCTATCGGCTACTTCGTGAATATTTACTTCTTCAATTTCACTCTTGTTATCCTTTATCTGTTGCTTACCCCATGCAAGCATATTATCCATAGTTTCTAAAGTAGAAGTGGTGCTTGATTTTAAACTTTCAAACATCAGGTTCTTATCTCTTTCACTAATAGAATTATCTGAACTTATTATGTTTAACAAACCTAAGATGTTTACCATTGGTGAACGAAGGTCGTGGCTTAATATTGAAAAGAATTTATCCTTTACTACATGCAATTCTTCAAGTTCCTTTTTCTGGCTCTCTAACTCTGCTTTTTGCAAAAGTAAAAGCTTCCTTTTCCTTTTTATTTGAAGTATGCTAAAGCATAGCAATACCATAAAAAGTGCTGCAATTCCAAACGCGATAAATAATGAATTACGCTGCCTCGTTTTTACTGAATTTTCTTCCTGAAGCTCATTGATCGTTTCCTGTTTTTCCTCAAGTTCGTAGCCGGATTTTAATCTTTCAATACTGCTAACCTTTTCGGCATTAAATAAGCTGTCCTTCAGCACCAACAACTTATCATAGAAGTCGAATGCTGCCGTATAATCTCCTTCAAATTTACTGATGTACACGAGCATTTTGTAGTTATCGAAAAGGATGGAATTATTCTTTATTCCACCTGCGTATTCATTACTCAAACCAATGAATTCTTTAGCCTTTACAAGATCTTTTTGGTCTACAAAAAGTTCACTGAGCCCCTGGTAAGTTTTGGCTATTCCTTCCTTGTTTTTTAACTGTATATAATAGTTGAGAGCGATATTAAAACTGACGTAAGAAGAGTCAAAGTTTTTAATTTCTCTGAATGCAGTACCCATGTGCATATAAGATTCTGCGACTGAAGGCAGCATATTTGATATCAAAGAAAGGTTTTTCGATCTTATTAAAGCAGTTAGCGCTTTGTTGTATAAACCCATCTGACTGTATACTGTTCCTATATTGTTATAGGCATTAGCCGCTATTTTTTTGTTGTGTATACCGTTCGCTATTTCCAATGCTTTTTCGTAACTCTGAAGTGCCTTGTCGTTATTATATGTTTTAAAATTAAGAGTGCCAATCCGCATATATGTTTTTGCAACTTCCTCTTGTGAACCCATCTTTTGAAAGGTGTTCAGGGCTTGCGTAAAATATCTAAGTGCCTTTGTATAATCTTCCTGCATTATATAAGTATCACCGAGTCCATTATATACTGCTGCAACGCCTGTTTCATTATTAAGGAGCGTATAATTATGAAAGGCTTCCATGTAATATTCATATGCCTTTGCATATTCGCCTGATTCCATCGAAAGTTTTCCCTGTATGATCCTGGCATCTGCCTGCCCGGTAACGTATTTGATATCTGAAGAAAGCTGGAAAGATTTTTCGCTATATGCAAATGCAGAGTCAGCATTTATCTTAGCCCATTCCCTCGAAAGCTGAAGGTAGAGTTGAATTTTATTAGTATCAATTGTAGAAGTAGCACGTATTATCCTCTTCATGCTATCAATCGCAAACGACTGTGGCTTTGCGTTGAGCGTGAATAGTAAACCAGTAAAGAAGATGGCTATTTTTTTCATAAAAAACCTGACAAGAGATTTATCTATGAGTATATAACGTAAAAAGTAGCCTTTTCGATATGTCAGCTAAAAAAGCAGGTGCAGTTTTTTGCTGCGGAGAAACCTTCGTTAGGTAGTCTTAAACATGTGGCTCACAACGAGTTCCTTGCTTCCGGAAGAATATTTGTAAAATCCCTCACCTGATTTAGTGCCTTTATAACCGGCAGTAACCATATTAACCAATAAAGGGCAGGGAGCATATTTCTGGTTTCCAAATCCCTGGTATAGTACCTGTAAAATACTTAGGCAAACATCTAAGCCTATAAAGTCTGCTAACTGTAGTGGTCCCATCGGATGAGCCATTCCAAGCTTCATCACGGTGTCAATTTCTTCAACGCCGGCAACTCCTTCGTACAAACTATATATAGCTTCATTGATCATCGGCATTAAAATGCGGTTAGCAATAAAACCCGGATAGTCATTAACAACACAAGGTGCTTTACCTAAGGTTTTACTTAACTCAACTATACTTTGTGTAACCTCTTCTTTTGTTGCATAACCATTTATAATCTCCACCAGTTTCATAACCGGTACAGGGTTCATAAAGTGCATACCGATAACCAATTCTGCTCTCTTTGTAGCTGCTGCAATTTTTGTTATAGAGATTGAAGAAGTGTTAGAAGCAAGAATACAACCAGGTGGTGCTGCTTCGTCGAGCTGCTGAAATATCTTCAATTTTAGATCTATATTTTCTGTTGCCGCCTCAACAACTAAATCAGCATCCTTTACACCTTCTGTTATAGTAGTTAAGGTAGATAGATTTTCTAATGCTGATTGCTTAGCTTCTTCAGTAAGCGTTCCTTTAGAAATTTGTCTGTCAAGGTTCTTACTGATGGTAGCAACTGCTTTATCCAATTGCTCTTGCGAAACATCTATAAGGTTAACGGAAAATCCATTTTGTGCAAATACATGTGCAATACCGTTGCCCATTGTACCCGCTCCAATTACAGCTATTTTTTTCATAAGCACTTAAACCCTAAAAGGGAATTTATTTGATCACTAACTAATTCCCGCAAATGTAAGATTAAGTTTCTCTCCCTTGCAGGGAGAGGCTATGTGAGGGTTACTTTCTTTTAAAATCACCGCGCTTCCACGATTTTATAAACTCAGACCAAGCGAACGGGTTTAAAATATTCATTGGCGGATTCTGCCCCGCATAATAATATTTATTCGCCTGTTGTCTAAACTGGTAGTTTGTTGCTTCACGTCCATCGGAAGGTAGCGTTCGCATTAATATTCGACGCGTTGCTTCATCGGTATTTTGCCGTGCAATCTCATATTTATCATCCGGTATACGAGTGTTCACAAAATCGCGTTCAAATTGTGCCCGCGTGGGTCGGGGTCTTAAAATAGTAGCAGGTAAAAAAGCAGTATCGGTAACCATCAATTGCACAACACTATATTGGTTACTTTCAATTTTGCGGGGTATATCAATAATCTTTGGTTTAAAACCAACTGAAGTAAATTCTACCTGGTCCCCTTTTAATACAACGATCGAAAAAACGCCTTGCTCATTCGTCATCGTACCGCGTCCGGTACCTCTTACCACTACGCTAACAGATGGCAGTGCTCTAAGGCTATCCGCAGTCATCACCACCCCATAAAGTTGAACAACGCTATCCTGTGTTTGTTCAAACTGCGCAAGCAATCTCAGCGGAAAAAAGAATAACAGTAAAAGGCAATATCGTAAATTTCTATGCATGTATTTTTTTGTTATCAGCTTCAGTTTTTCATAGCATCATCGTTGTGTCACTCACTTCAGGTTGTATATCTTTTGTTATCAGTTTTCTTCCCGGTTGAGTAAAGAACTTACAGTACAAGTGTGCGACGCAACGGCTGCTCAACCAAAGATATGAATGCCGGCTCCATCAAAATCCTTCTTAACATACATTATACATCCAAACTACCTAAGGTTAACAAACAAAGTAAGGCACCCAATGTTTAACTTTGCATCCCAACTTTCTTTTTAACAAAAACTTTAGTGATGACACAGGAAGATATTTTGAAGGCATTGAGTAATGTGCAGGAACCTGATCTTGGTAAAGACCTTGTGACCTTAAACATGGTGAAGGATATTGTTATTGAAGGCAATTATGTTTCTTTTACAGTAATACTTACCACACCCGCTTGTCCCTTAAAAGACATGATAAAAAATGCCTGCATAAATGCAGTGCAGATACTGGTGCAAAAAGATGCAGTGGTAAATGTGAAGTTTACATCTAACACTACAAGCAATCGTAAAGAAGGTGATAGTGTATTGCCAAACGTTAGAAATATTATTGCCGTTGTAAGTGGAAAAGGTGGTGTAGGAAAAAGTACTGTGTCGGCAAATCTTGCATTGGCACTGGCACAAGGCGGTGCTAAAGTTGGGTTGATGGATGCAGATATTTATGGACCAAGCGTTCCTATAATGTTTGGCGTAAGAGGCGAACGACCGATGATGAAAGAAGTTGACGGAAAAGGAAAAATTGTTCCATTGGAGCGTTACGGAATTAAGCTGCTTAGTATTGGTTTATTGGTAGATGAAAAAAGTGCTGTTGTTTGGCGGGGGCCAATGGCAAGCAGCGCTATCAAACAATTTGTTACTGATGTATTATGGGAAGAGCTCGATTACCTTGTGATTGATATGCCACCAGGTACAGGCGATATTCATCTTACGTTGGTACAGACTGTTCCTGTTACAGGTGTGGTAGTCGTAACAACACCGCAGGATGTTGCATTAGCTGATGCGAAAAAGGCAATAGCCATGTTCGGTCAGGCGCAGATAAAAGTTCCGATAATTGGCTTAGTTGAAAACATGAGCTGGTTTACACCGGAAGAACTACCTACAAATCGCTATTATATTTTTGGTAAAGAGGGCGGTAAAAGATTAGCTGAAGAATATGATATTCCGTTTCTTGGGCAGATACCATTAGTGCAAAGCATTCGCGAAGGGGGAGACCAAGGTATACCTATAATGGTGAGCGACGATAGAATATCAAGGAAAGCTTTTGAAGATTTTGCTGCTGCCGCTGCAAGAAGTATCTCTATGCGTAACGCAAATATGGAAACATCTGAAGTAGTTCAAATTGTTGAGGATGTTGAATTGCAGAGTAAGGTGCTTGAGTAATTAATTTTTTAGAAATGTATAATCTCCCTTACTTCAAAGAACAGGATCAACAGGTAGTTTTAGACTTCATTCACCAGCATCCATTTGCTTTTATAACAGGATGCGATGAACACAATAAACCTGTTGCCACACAAATACCTGTTTTTATAGAAGAACGTAACGGGAAACTTTTTTTATCCGGCCACATAATGAAAGCGCAGGATCATCATAAAGCGTTTGAGAAGAATCCAAATGTATTATGTGTCTTTACCGGTCAGCACGCTTACGTAAGTGCCACCTGGTACGATGACCCACACCAGGCTTCTACCTGGAATTATATGAGTGTACATGTAAGAGGTAAACTGAGATTTTTAGATGAACAGGCTTTGATAGATGTGCTGAGGAAAACAACGCTTCACTTCGAAAAAAATAATAAAGAATCAACTACGGTTTTTGATAATCTTTCGGAAGAATATACAAGCAGGTTGATGAAGGCAATTGTAGCTTTTGAAGTAGAGGTTGAAGAAATGAATAACGTATTTAAACTAAGCCAAAACAGGGACAAGAAAAGCTATCATAACATTATAGAAAAACTAAACGAGCAGGACTTTGAAAGCAAAACCATTGCTGAAGAAATGAAAAAGAGAGAAGCTTTAATTACAAGCCAATCTACTCAAGGCGACTGACTTCAATAATAAGAAAGTAGAATTCCGGTACTAAAGAACGCACAAATGACGAATAGTTTAGAATACGCTCAACAACTCGATCAACAGGATAAACTTCGCGACTTCAGGCAACGATTTTATATACCTGTTGTCAATGGAAAAGAATCGGTTTACTTCAACGGAAACTCTCTTGGACTTCAACCTAAAACAGCAAAAGATTACATTAACCTGGAGCTTGAAGACTGGGCACAGCTTGGCGTCGAAGGTCATGTGCATGCGAGAAATCCATGGATGGTTTATCACGAACAATTTTCCGGAACACTCTCAAAAATCTTAGGTTGTCTAGAAGATGAAGTTGTTGCAATGGGACAGCTAACTGTCAATCTACATTTATTGATGGTAAGTTTTTACAAGCCCACAAAGCAGAGATATAAAATCATCTGCGAAGCAAAGGCTTTTCCTTCAGATCAATATGCATTGGAATCACAGGTTAAGTTTCATGGTTTTGATCCCGCTGATGCAATTATAGAAGTCACACAACGCGAAGGAGAATACATAATACATAATGAAGACATTTTAGCTGCGATCGAAGAGCATAAAGATTCATTAGCATTGGTGATGATAGGCGGTGTAAATTATTATACCGGACAGGTATTTGATATGCAGGCAATAACAACTGCAGCTCATAAAGTCGGAGCTTATGCCGGCTTCGATCTTGCACATGCCGCAGGTAATATTCCATTACAATTACATGATTGGAAAGTAGACTTTGCGTGCTGGTGCTCTTACAAATATCTGAATTCAAGTCCAGGTGGTGTTGCAGGTATTTATATTCATCAAGATCATATTGCAAATAGAGAATTACCTAGGTTTGCCGGCTGGTGGGGACACGATAAAGGAAGCCGTTTTACAATGGGTAAAGACTTTAATCCAACACCAACAGTTGAAGGTTGGCAGCTGAGTAATACGATGGTTCTTCTGATGGCTGCACATAAAGCTTCGCTTGAAATATTTGAAGAAGCAGGGTTTGAAAACCTTGTGGAAAAAAGCAGGGAACTATCAGAATATTTGCTGTTTATTTTAGATGAAATAAATAAGGGACAAGTTCATAATATCATTCACATTATTACACCACGCAATCAGAATGAAAAAGGTTGCCAGGTTAGTATGTTAATGCTCGAAAGAGGTAAAGAAATATTTAATGAGCTAAGAAGTCATGGTGTTATTACAGATTGGCGCGAGCCTAACGTGATTCGCATTGCACCGGTACCCTTATATAATTCCTTTGAAGATATTTGGAGGTTTGGAAACATTATAGCCACATTAATTAAGTAGTAGTTGAAGTTGGTGTTTATCCTTACACTCCTCTCAAGAAAATCCTCATGACACGACAACAACTTATTCATCAAATAAAAGAAAAGAAGAATTACCTGTGTATTGGTTTAGATACTGACGTCAACAAAATCCCAAAGCATTTACAATCGAACCCTAACGCTGTTGTTGAATTTAACAAAGCGATTATTGATGCAACGAAAAATTTCTGCGTTAGTTATAAAATAAATACCGCGTTCTATGAAGCGATGGGAATAAAAGGCTGGCAGGCATTAGCAGAAACAATTCAATACATACCTAAAACACATTTTACAATTGCTGATGCAAAGCGTGGTGACATCGGAAATACATCAGCTCAATACGCAAAAACATTCTTCGAGGTATACAACTTCGATGCGGTTACAGTTGCGCCTTACATGGGTGAAGACAGCATCAGACCTTTTCTTGATTATACCAATAAATGGACGATCGTACTCGGTCTAACTTCTAATAAAGGAGCACGAGATTTCGAGTTGCAAAAAACAGGCGATGACTACGTTTACGAAGTTGTTTTAAAAAAGGTTAAGCAATGGGGAACACCCGAAAATCTCATGTTCGTTATTGGTGCAACCCAGGCTCAACAGTTGGAAAGCGTACGCACTATTTTGCCTGAACACTTCTTGTTGGTTCCCGGTGTTGGTTTTCAGGGTGGTAGTTTAAGTGAAGTCTCAAAGTATGGTTTAAATAACGATGGCGGATTACTTGTTAATGTAAGCCGAGCTATTATTTACGCCAGTGAAGATGAAAATTTCGCTGAAGAAGCGGCTGTCATTGCTTCTCAATATGCAGAGGAGATGAAAGATTATTTGTAAAATTTTGAGCCTGTCTTTATCGCTACTATGAAACTTTCGTTGCGTCGCACTCTTCAACAGCAACAAGCTACTCAGCATTGTTAATGAAGTTCTTTATTGGTCGTATTGAACCAATCTGTCTCAGTTTAAACATTATATTTGTTACATGAAATTCAGTGATGTTTTGAAGACTCTTTTTGCGGTTGCACTTGTTTTATTTTCTTCTGTTACACATGCTCAAAAGCAACGGTTGTATGCGCAGTCAACATCAGCAGGTTTATTTATTGATTATAAAGTTTCACCTAAAGAAACGTTTAATTCAATTGCTACGATTTACAACATTTCACCCGATTCGTTGGCAGAGTTCAATAACATGGATTATTACGAAGGTGAATTGATCGCAAAGACCTTGCGTGTTCCTTTAAAAAAGCAGAACTTTTACCAGAAAGGTGCAGTTGATAGTACCGAGGCTTTGATCCCGGTTTATCATCTTACAACATCTACACAAACAATGCAACAGATCAGTAACAAGTTTAATAAAATTTCTGTAGCTACGCTGAATAAGTGGAATGGCGTTCCGAAAACAGGTATTGTTCGCGGCATGCAAATACTTATTGGTTTTCTTCGTGCAAAGCCCGACCAACTAGCCTATTTTGAAGAACCTACACCACTCGATGTTGCAATGGTTGAAAAACCTGTACAGCCTAAAACAACTCCTATAAAGGTTGAGAAAAAGATAGACTCAGCCACCGTAGTGGCAAAGGTTGACAAACCCAAACAGGAACCTAAAGTAAATACTGAAAAGAAGGATTCTACTAAAACTGAAATAAAACCGATAGCTGAAAAAATGGTTTATAAAGGTTTCTTCAGAACTAATTATAAGCCTACCAAGCCTGCTGAAAAAAGGCTAACAGGAGATGCATCAATATTTGTTTCGAAGACTGGCTGGAATGATGGAAAGTACTATGTACTAATGCCTAAAGTAAAGCCCGGATCTATTGTAAAAGTCACTTCTGCAAATACAACTATTTACGCAAAAGTTTTAGGTGACATGCCTGTGATGACAGAAAACAAGGACATACTCTTAAGATTAAGTAATTCTGCTGCAACCGAATTAGGTGTAACTGATGGCAAGTTTCCAGTTGTTGTGACTTATTAGATATCAATTATCTATAAATTCGGTTGCCACGTAAGTATTCCTCCACTGCCATTCTTTTTTTGCCTTCTGCCTGCATTTCTAAAACAGAAATATATCCATCAGCACAGGCGAATTTTAAATACTTTTTATTGTCTGTTATTATTTCTCCGGGTTGATGATTTACAGTTGCTTCTACTTTTTCGCTTTTGTAAATTTTTAAAAGCTTACCATTTAGCTTTGTAATGGCGCCGGGAAAAGGTGATAATCCCCTGATTAGATTATGTACTTCTGTTGTCGTTTTATTCCAATCAATAATACACGTTTCTGTAAAGATCTTTGGAGCATGTTTTAATTCTGCATTAGTTAGTGATTGTGGTTGCTCCGATAAGTTTCCTTCTGCGATACCTTTTATAGTTTTTACCAGCAGTTGCGCACCGATAACCTTCATCCTGTCGTGCACTTCACCAGCGTTTTCATCTTCACCAATACTAAACTTTTCCTGTAGCAAAATATTGCCGGTATCAATTTCGTGTTGTAGTTTAAAAGTGGTTACACCTGTTTCTTTTTCTCCATTTATAATTGCCCAATTAATTGGTGCTGCGCCACGGTATTGAGGTAAAAGTGAGCCGTGCAGATTGATGGTTCCATGCGGCGGCATATTCCATACAACTTCAGGCAGCATTCTAAAAGCAACTACCACTTGCAAATCGGCTTTTAATAATCTTAGTTGTTCTATGAATTCAGGGTTCTTTAGTTTTTCCGGCTGAAGTACATTTAATCCCTTTTCTACAGCATATCTTTTTACAGCACTTTCTGTCAATTTCATTCCGCGTCCTGCGAGCTTATCGGGTGCAGTTATAACGCCAACCACATTGCAGCCTGCACTCACTAAAGCATCTACTGATGCAACAGCAAATTCGGGTGTGCCCATGAAAACAATTCGGAGGTCAGATATCTTCATCCGGCAAATATCACTGATAAGTTGGAATGAGTATGTTGATTTACAAAATCCAAATCAACCAATCATAATGGTGCTTTTACGTTCGGCTCATCAAAGTCAGGATACATTAAATATCTCTTCCTGATCTTCTTGAATATTTCTAGCCTTGGTTGCCAACTGGCTCTTATTTCTTCTTCAGTTTTGCCAGCTTTAATTTGTTGCATTAACTGTGAATTACCTGCAAGTTTATTAAAGAAGAATTCTGTGGGCTTCGGGTTATCTTTTTTGGGAGCAATAAAGAAGTTTTCTTTCTCAGGAAATAATCTATATGCTTCCAATAAATATTTCAATTCTATTTTTGTTGAGGCATTTTGAACAATAGGTTCTTTAGTCAGGTTCCACCCATAACTTTTTTGGTTTTGAAGTTTAGGAGTTTTTGCGCCGTCTCTGCTAACAGGTGTAAATGCATACATGGTGTTAGGTAAAGATGGATGACCAAATATTTGAAATGGATGAGAAGTACCACGACCTTCACTAAGCACTGTCCCTTCGAAAAAACAGGTAGACGGATACCAGAAAACACTACCAGCATCCGGAAGATTTGGTGATGGCTTTACCGGTAAGTTGTAAGTCATTTTATGAGTGTAGTTGAGACATTTGATGATTGTAATGTTTGGTCCCGTTGCAGTTGAATCTTCATTATCAATATGCTTCTTTACCTTTCCGAGCATCATTTTTACCATTACATCTTTATCTAATAATCCCTGGCCAACTAGGAAATTCGCATACTCGCCTATTGTCATTCCATAAACCACGGGTATAGACTGCATGCCAACAAAGCTTTTGTATGCGGTATCTAAAACAGGCCCGTCTACATAAAAGCCATTGGGGTTTGGCCTGTCGAAAATCAGAAGCGGCTTTTCATGTTCTATGGATGATTCCATAAAATCCTGCAAATGCGAAATGTATGTATAGAAGCGCACGCCAACATCTTGTATGTCAAAAATCATTACGTCAACATCAGCTAGATCTTCAGCAGATGGTTTTCTTTTAGTGCCGTAAAGTGATATGACTTGTATTCCGGTTTTTTTATCAATGTAATCGCCCACTTTTTCACCCGCATCTGCATCGCCTCTAAAGCCATGCTCTGGCCCAAAGATCTTTGTGATTTTTACTCCCAGTTTCTTTAAAGAATCCACCAAATGAGTTTTCCCGATTGTTGCTGTGTGATTGGCGAAAATGCCAACCCGTTTTCCTTTTATACGAGGTAGATACTCCCACGTTTGGTAAGCACCCGGTAAAATAGATTTGGCTGTAGGAGCTGTTTTTTTTGTTGTTGCAGGATTTGTTTTATTGGAAGTGGCTGCTTTTTTACTTTGACAAAAGGAAATAGCAGGAATAAATATTAGAAGCAGGATAAGGAATCTTTTCATGGACTTAGATTTCGAATGATGAATTTACTATATAAAATATTTGCCAGTTAGTTAATTATCAATTTATTTTGGGGTTCGAAAGTAGCACGTTTTTACCCTTCATCTCTCAATCCCTTATTAAACTCCCTGTTAATTGTTGCTTGCTGCCATGTAAAACATAAAGTACAAGTGTGCGACGCAACGATGCTTAATAGATAATCAGAAGCTGGAATCAAAATAATTTTATATCAAAAAACATTTTTATGCAACAAGTAAAAAGCGGCGATACAGTTAAAGTTCACTACCATGGTAAACTAACTGATGGCTCTACATTTGACAGTAGTGAAGGCAGGGAGCCACTTGAGTTTGAAGTTGGAAGCGGCATGGTGATAGCGGGTTTCGACACTGGTGTAACGGGTATGTCTGTGGGTGAAAAAAAGACTATTGAAATACCTGTGGATGAGGCATACGGTGTTAAGCAGGATGATTTATTAATGGAATTTCCGAAAACTAATTTTCCTGCTGATATGGTGCCTGAAGTGGGAATGCAACTTAATATGAGCAATGGCTCTGGGCAAAATTTTCCTGTTGTTATAAGAGAGGTTAAGGACGATGTGGTGGTGCTTGATGCAAATCATCCACTATCTGGCGAAGACCTTGTTTTTGATTTAGAACTTGTTGAAATAGTTGCTCCGAAATCGAAGATAATAATGCCGTAAAGTGTTTGAGTTCTAATTACATTTGCATCCTTCAAAGGAGACTTGTCCGAGTGGTTGAAGGAGCACGCCTGGAAAGTGTGTATACGGGTAACTGTATCGAGGGTTCGAATCCCTCAGTCTCCGCTTTTTATTACCTGGTTCAAAGTTTATTATTAGCAATGAACAAGAACGTTTACTTTCATGAATGAGTAAAACTTACATCTCCAAAAATCTCCTCATTTTTCTTGGGTTCTTAATGTTGATTGCACCTGTGTTAATATACTTTGGCTTAGTTTCTTTTGGTGACGAACTTACAACAACACGTGTATCATTGGTATGTTCTATTGCAGCAATTTTATGCTGTTCGAGGGGCTTCAATCAACCAAATGTTTATTTGAGAATCGCTAGTATTATAGTTGTGTTGGTAGGGACGTTGATAGCTCTGCTGAATATTTATCAATTGGTGTAACTACCAATTATTCATCTGTTCTTTCACCACCCGCTCATATTCTTTTGCCTTCTTTTCTTTCCATTCAGCATCGTACTTCACGAACCAGCTTAACCATAATGTTCGTGAAAATCGCATTAATGGTGGCTGGAGTACAATAAGCAAAACTGCATTGAAAGCTAACCAATAAAAGATACTGTTATCCTGGATAGAGAAGCCAAAAATAACCCACCATACTACAAATGTAGCAACACTTAGTGCAACAGTTATAGCATAGCTTACGTAACTGGTACCATAGTAGAAACCAACTTCGATATCTGTTATTTGACCGCAAGCCGTGCATCTTTCATGCATCTTTATATTGTTCTTTAAATTATATGCATTGTCGGATTGAAATAGTTTTCCTTCTCTGCATCTTGGGCACCTGTTGTTAAGTACACTCCAGATGTAAAGTGGTTTTTTATCTGATTTTGTACTCATTTGGTTGGCTTTGATTTTACGAAAGGTAGTTTAAAGAGAAGAAAGTGGTGTTTCTAAACCTTAGCCTTTTGTTCGATGATTGCTTTTAACTGCTTCGCAGGAACTACTCCTGATTGCCGCCAAAGCATCTGCCCCTTTTGGTATAAAATTATAGTTGGTACGCCGGAGATGTTTAAAGAAGATGCAACAGTAGGGTTTCTATCGATATCAATTTTCAATATGCGAACCTTATCACCTAAGGAATTTCTAAGTTCTTCAAGAATGGGTTTCATCATTTTGCATGGGCCGCACCATTCTGCAAAAAAATCTACCAGTACTGGTTTTTCTCCATTAATAATATCGCCGAAAGTTTCTTTTGTTGCAGTGTTCATAACCAATCCATTTTGATTCTTTATACAACTGCTACAATTTTTGTACCTGCTAAGTGAGAATGTAAGTTCAAATTAAGCGAGGATTTTTTCCATTTGCATGCTTCTGCTGCCCTTCACGAGAATGTAAGCATTATCGAACGTTTGTTTGTTGAACCATTCTTTCGCTTCATTCGCATTTTTAAAATAGATGAATGGATGATCGACATGAGCATAATCTCCTCCCACAAGCACAACTTTTTCCCATGTATATTTTTTTATTAAATCAATTATCTCCTGGTGTTCCTTTAAGCTTTCTGTACCAACCTCTGCCATGCTACCAAGCATTAAAACTTTGTTTTGTGTGGGTATTTTTTGCAGGTTTTCTATTGCCAGTCTAGTACTTGTAGGGTTAGCATTATAGGCATCTAAAATGATTTTGTTACTTCCTTTCTCAACCATTTGAGAACGGCTGTTAGTGGGAGTATACGATGCAAGAGCATGTTTAAGTTTATCTTCAGGAACATTGAAATATTTGCCAACCGCTACTGCACATAGAACATTCGGAAGATTATAATCACCTACTAACTGCGTTTGAATGGTTCCTAAATCAGTTCCGCTTGTTAGTTCAACTTTTAGAAAAGGCTCACTGCTTAAGACCAAGCCGGTTATTTGTGCGTCATGTGTTCCATAGGTATTAATTTCTTTAATGCCCTGTGTCATTGTCTTTAAATAATCATAATCATTATAAATAAATACACTTCCGTTGTTTTCTCTAATAAAGTCGAATAATTCGCCCTTTCCTTTTTTTACTCCCTCTATTCCTCCAAAACCTTCAAGATGTGCTTTGCCGCAATTTGTAATAATGCCGTGAGTTGGGAGAACGTATTTACAGTAACCTTCTATTTCTTTTTGGTGGTTTGCACCCATCTCGATAACAGCCATTTCTGCATCTGAATGTATACGCAATAAAGTGAGTGGAATACCGATATGGTTATTCAAATTTCCTGCAGTTGTATAGGTAATATGTTGAGCAGTAAGAACGGCATTTACCAGCTCCTTGGTTGTGGTTTTTCCATTGCTGCCTGTTATCGCGATAAAGGGAATATTAAACTGTTGCCGATGATGCTTTGCAAGCTGTTGTAAGGTGTCGAGTACATTGGCAACTTTAATGATCCTTTCATCAGATGTGTTTAAATCTTCGTCAACGATGGCGTATGACGCACCTGTTTGAAGTGCTTGTAAAGCAAATGAATTGCCATTAAAGTTTTCTCCTGAAAGTGCGAAGAAGATACTGTTCTTCTGTAATTGCCTGGTGTCAGTCTGTACATCAGGATATTGTAAGTACAGCTGGTATAAATCTTCAATTAACAAGTGCTACAATTTAGCAGCAAAGTTAAGTGATGAGGATGAGAGGAGTAATGACCCAATAATAATGCTTCCCATTGATTTGCCGATGAAGTAATTGCGACGCAACGATGCTGCTATGGATACTCAGCTGGTACAAAAACATTTCAATAAAAAAGCCACCCAATTGGATGGCTCTTTTTTGTATTTACCTTTTCCTTATCTTTTTTGTCTGCGCTTAGGGAAGAAGTTACCTGTTTTACGCTTTGAGCCTTCAGGAGAACCGAAATGCGTCATCGCACAACGGAAACCTACAGTGTTGCTGGCTTGGTCTTCTTCTAAAATGCGACGGTTGCCTGGGCTTAACCAGTAAGCCCTGTCGTTCCAGCTACCACCTTTGATTACTCTTGATGCATCTGAAACTAATGTTGTGAGTCCGTAACCGTATGTTACATTGCTCATAGAATCGCCATCCAAATAGTTGATTGCATATGATCTTTGGTAGTTACGACGATTGCGTAAAGTTGAATCACTTTCATCTACCATTCTAATCCTTCCTAAGCTGTCTCTAAGATTACCTTCTCCACCACTTTTATCAACTTTTTGGAAGCGGTTACCACGGTATGGGTTAAAATCATCAGCCTCAGTACTCGTTAAAGGGCGATACACATCAGCCACCCACTCACTAACGTTACCACTCATGTTGTATACACCAAACCCGTTGGGGAAGAATGCTGTAACCTCTGCTGGAATAGCAGAACGGTCGTTCAAACCACCCGCAACTCCCATGTTATCACCACTACCACGCTTGAAGTTAGCTAAGAAGCTACCTTGCCATGCACCACCGCGTGTGGATCTTAAATTATCATATCCATCATTCTGCCACGCATAAATAGATTTATTTGTGATCAACTCTTCACCACGCTTCTTCTCGCTTTTACGAACTTGCGGGTTGTTGTTTATATAACCTAATGCTGCATATTCCCACTCTGCCTCGCTTGGTAAGCGATAGCCAGGTAATAATATACCATCGTCAAATCTTACTGTAGTACGGGGCTGACCTTGTGCGTTCTTAAGTGCATTCTTTCTAGGCTTACCTGGCATACCCTGGTATTCACCCATTAGATATGCTTTTGTGTTGAAGTTTTCTTGTCCGCCGCCGCTTAATTCTGTTTTGATAACATTCTTGTTTTGGTAACCTGCTTTAATCAATTCTCCCTGGTTTACACGGTCAGTTCTCCAAATAGAAAAGTCATGAGCCTGTTTCCATGAAACACCTACAACAGGATAAAAATTATATGAAGGATGACGGAAATAATATTCTACGTAAGGTTCGTTATAAGCAAGTTCGCTACGCCAAACTAAAGTATCTGGCTTTGCTCCGTCAACAACAGCTTCGTATTGAGGATCAGAAAAAACACTTTCTATCCAGTTAATATATTCACGATAGTGAACGTTTGCTACTTCTGTTTTATCAATAAAGAATGAGTTAACTGTTACGCGGCGTGGAATGTTATTCCAATCACCCATAACATCTTCAGATGTGGCACCCATAGTAAACGTACCACCCTGTACAAAAACAAGACCTGGCCCTGTTTTAATATCTTTTGCTTTGATCACGTTGTAACCACCCATGTTTTTATCATTGTAGTTCCAACCTGTCATCTCAGATTGTTGGGGTTTCTTCTTAAAGAGGCCCCCGTTTTTACACGAAGCCAACAATGTAATGGCTCCCATTAACATCATTAAACCTTTAAAAGTACGCAGTACATTATGCATTTGACGGAATTTAACTCGTAATGAACGATAGAATTTTGTGATTATTGTATTGGTTTCTATAAGACCATGCGAATATAGAAGATTTAGCAAACAATGGCTTTTCGTGCAGCCATTTTCAGTGTTATTGAAAACCTAATTTTGAAATCACCTATCTCAGTAGTTTCTATAACGCTAATCGACATGATTAATTATATAATCTGAGATTTCACAATCCATATGCCTTTACACGATTAAATTTGGCTCATCATGGCTTTGATGCGTTTATCAATATTGACCTGCATTTGTTTCGGGTGTCTTAAAGGTACAACCCAGAGACAATATGCATTGAATTCTGTTCTTAGTACAGGTACATGGTATAAAATAGCTGTTAGGCAAGAGGGAGTTTATAAGGTTGATGTTCCCTTTCTAAATTCTTTAGGAATCAACACCACAAGTATTTCGTCTAACACAATAAGGTTGTATGGTAATGGTGGAGCAATGTTGCCGGAAAATAATTCTGCAAACAGGGCTGATGATCTATTGGAAAATTCAATACAGGTGATTGATGGTGGAGATGGTATATTTAATGGTAGTGATTACTTTATATTTTATTCTCCTGGTCCAGATGCATGGATAAAAGATAGTGTAAACCGGCGCTTCACTCACCAGAAGAATTTATATAGTGATGAAAGCTTTTACTTTATAAGCATTGGAGGTACAGGAAAGCGAATTACAACTAAAACATCCAATCTTCAACCTAACACTATTGTTACCTCTTTCAATGAAAGATACTTTCATGAAGTTGATACAATAAATTTTTTAAAAAGCGGCAAAGAGTGGTATGGAGAAGAATTTAGTAATACCCCTGGTAACGCTGTTTCCCGATCGTTTAATATTAATTTACCCAATATCTCGGCCTCTGTTCCATTAACCCTTAACACCAACGTCGTTGCAAGAAGTGTTGGGGCTAATAGCAGGTTTGAAGTTCGTGTTAATGGACAAAACACTTCGTCGATTGTTTTACCTGCAGTGAGCGGAAATTACCTGGATGCATTTGCGACGCAGTCAACACAACAAAGCCAGGTAAATATCTCCCAAGGCAACATTACGCTCAACTACACATTTGTTCCCGGAGCTTTTAATGGACAAGGGTGGTTGAATTGGTTTGAGGTATTTGCACGACGAGAGTTATCTATGGCAGGAACTGAGGTGTTAACTTTCAGAGATTGGGCTTCTGTTGCAAACAATAATATTGCGCAATTCAACCTTAGAAATACAAACATAAACACACAGGTTTGGGAAGTAACTGACGCAGTTAATCCTATCCGCATCAATGGGGCTATAAATGGAACTGATCTCACTTTTCAAAACGATGCAAACCGTCTGAGAGAGTACATTGCTTTTAATGGTAATACCTTTTTGATCGCGAGACCCGTAGGCAAAATAGAAACTCAAAACCTACATAATTCGATTGTTGCTGATTACCTTATCATAACGCCAGGTTTATTAAGACAGGAGGCGCAAAGATTAGCTGAGTTTCACACAAATCATTATGGATATAGAGTTAATCTAACATCAATAGATAATATATACAACGAGTTTTCATCAGGCTCGCCTGATCCAACTGCTATTCGTGACTTTATAAAAATGTATTACGACAAAGCAGGGGCAGATACTAGTAAAAGACCAAAATATTTATTGTTGTTTGGTGATGCTTCCTTTGATTATAAAAACAGGATCACAAACAACACCAACTTTATTCCTGCTTATCAAAGTCCAAATTCTCTTGACCCTTTAACTACCTATACGAGCGACGATTTTTATGGATTGCTTGATAATTCAGATGATATAAATTCAACATCACCGCCAGGTTTGCTTGATATTGGTATTGGGAGAATACCCGCTAGTAATGTTGTACAGGCAAAAACTTTTGTAGATAAATTAATACGATACCACCAGCCATCCTCTTTAGGGCCATGGAGAAATCAAACAACTTTTGTAGCAGATGATGAAGATGGAAATCTTCACTTGCAGGATGCTGAGTTGATCTCTGCGACAGCAGCAAATACTAATCCTTTTCTCAATCAATATAAAATCTATCTTGATGCTTACAGGCAGGAGAGTGGCAGCGGAGGAAGCAGGTATCCGGAAGCAAACCAGGCTATTATCAATCAAACTTATAGTGGTAATTTAATCTGGAATTATAATGGGCATGGCGGAAGTCAGCGGCTTGCAGATGAAGCTATCTTAGATAAAGATGTATCTAATCAGTTCAACAACCCAAATAAGCTTCCGCTGTTTATTACCGCTACCTGTGATTTTGCTCCTTATGATGATCCAACACTTTTTTCAATCGGAGAAAATTTATTACTTGGTGATGAGAAAGGAGTTATTGGTTTAACCACAACAACACGGCTTGTTTTTGCCTTCAGTAATCGAATCATAAATAATAACTTCTTGCAAATTGCATTGCGACCTGATTCGGCAGGTACTTACTTAACGTTAGGTGAGTCTGTTAGAAGAACAAAAAATCTTACTTATAATTCTTCCGGCGATATTATTAATAATAGAAAGTTTACTCTACTTGGTGATCCTGCGATGAAATTGGCTATACCTGAATGGAAGATTAAAGTGGATACGATAAATGGAGTTCCGGCAACTGGTAACGACACCTTGAAAGCCCTGGAGAAATATTCCATAAGCGGGCAGGTTACAGATTTAGCAGGCAACTCTTTAAACAGCTTTAACGGCTCTGTTTACCCGGTAATTTTTGATAAAGAGCAGAAAGTTCAAACATTAGCGAACGATCCGGGCAGCTTTGTTACAACTTTCAATCAGCAATCAAATGCTGTTTATAAGGGAAAGGCAAGCGTAACTAACGGGCAATTCAGTTTTTCTTTTATCGTACCCAAGGATATTAATTACCAGGTGGGTGCTGGACGAATTAGCCTTTACGCAGAAAATGGAAGCAAAG
>DASVST010000541.1:0-2865 GCA_036387965.1 Segetibacter sp.
TCAGATTCTATTTTTACTAAAGAGCTTTTGGGAGAATCACCTGTTATGGAAGAGATCTTTTATAAAATTCAAAAGATTGCTCCAACAGATGCTAATATCTTAATTCTCGGTGAAAATGGAACCGGTAAAGATCTGATAGCCCGTGCAATTCACCAGCAATCGTTACGTGTAACCAAACCTTATGTAAAAGTTGATGTTGGTGCATTAACCGAATCACTCTTTGAGAGTGAGTTGTTCGGTTATAAAAAAGGAGCTTTTACAGATGCAAGAGAAGACAGGACAGGCAGATTTGAATCTGCAAACCAGGGTACCTTGTTCTTAGATGAAATAGGAAATATTTCATTACATCAACAAGCGAAGCTTTTAAGTGTACTACAGAACCGGCAGGTGCAAAGGTTGGGCGATCATCAACCTGTTTCAATTGATATAAGACTACTTTGCGCAACCAATGTCCCTTTACATGAACTTGCTAATGAAACACGCTTCAGAAAGGATCTTATTTATCGGATTAATACTGTCGAAATAATGGTTCCCCCGTTGCGTAAAAGAGGAAATGACATCATATTACTCTCGAATCATTTTAGTAAGTTATACTCAGAAAAATATTTAAAACCTGTTTTACAATTTGACAATAGTGCAAAAGAAAAGCTGCTTGGCTATCATTACCCGGGAAATGTCAGGGAGTTGCAATACAGTATAGAACGCGCTGTAATAATGAGTGATGGAGAGGTGTTAAGAGCACAGGACATAATTTTTTCACCATTGGAGTCGGGCAAAGTAACTCATGATGAGCCTGTAGATTTAAACCTCGGCTCAGTTGAAAAAAATACGATCCTGCTTGTAATAGAAAAACATAACGGAAACATTTCGAAAGCTGCAAAAGAACTTGGACTTACCCGTACTGCCTTATACAGAAGATTGAGTAAATATGAAATTTAAAAATTTTGGGTCACGTATTTTATTACGTGTACTTTTTTTATTTATAACACTTTGTGCTGCATCCTTTTTGTTGGTTCAGGGCTTATATATTTATATCGCTTTTGTTATACCCGTTATAATTTACCAGGTAGTTGAGTTTTATAGATTTCATCAAAAAGCACATGATGAGCTTAACCAATTTGTTGAGTCAATCCAATATCGTGATTTCTCGAGGAACTTTGATGTAAAGCATGCCCCTGTTGACTTACAGCCCTTGCGTAAAGGGTTTAACCAAATTAATTCCACTTTTAAAATAATTAGTAAAGAGAAGGAAACACAATACCAGTATCTCCAAAAAATACTTGAATTGGTAGACACAGGTATCCTTTCTTATAAAGATGCAACAGGTGAAGTTGTTTGGATGAATGAGTCCTTAAAGAAGCTGCTTCAACTACCTTATTTGAAAACAATACATAGTTTAAGTAAGAGAGATGATTCCTTATATAAACAGGTACTCGCATTAAAGCCCGGGGAAACAAAGATTGGAACAGCGCATTTAGAAAAAGGCTCTTTCAAAGTTCTCTTATCAGCCACGGCGTTTCAAACCGATGGAGAGAAATATTATCTTATCGCTTTTCAAAATGTAGATGAAGCACTTGATGAAACAGAATCAAAAGCTTGGCAAAAATTATTAAGTGTAATGACGCATGAGATAATGAATTCGATCGCTCCGATCTCTTCTCTTGCAGACACATTAAAAAGCAGGCTGCAGCTATCTATGCCTGATTTAAAAAATAATGCTGGCAGCATAGATGATCTTGAATTGGGTATAGAGACAATTAAAAGAAGAAGTGAAGGACTTTTGAAATTTGCCGAAACCTATCGGAACTTAAATAAGATCACTCAACCAAATGTGAAAAGAGTTTATGTACGTGACTTGTTTGAAAATCTAAATGTGTTGATGCAGCCTACTCTTGATCAAAAAAGTATTGATATGGATATAGTGCTGAAGGATACTGATTTGATCTTAGAAGCCGATACAAACCTTGTTGAGCAAGTACTAATAAATCTTGTAGTAAATGCTATTGAAGCAGTAAAAGAACAGGAAGACGCAAGGATTATATTGTCAGGCTATTTATCTACGAATAGAAAAACAATAATAAAAATTACCGATAACGGAGTTGGAATGCCGGAGGAAGTCATCGATAAGATCTTCATTCCGTTCTTTAGTACTAAAAAAACCGGTAGCGGTATTGGACTAAGTTTATGTAAACAAATTATGATGCTACATCATGGCAATATTCAGGTTCAATCTGTTGAAGGAAAAGGCACTTCGTTTATATTGCAATTCTAATTTATAATTCAGCTTTTAATACGCTCCACACATTTTCTGCTAATATCTTATGCCCTTCAGCTGTTGGATGAATCCCATCCTGCAGATTTAACGAAGCTTCTCCACCAACGCCTTGGAGCAGGAAGGGAATGAGAGCCATCTTATTTTCAGAAGCAAGTTCAGGAAACAATTCCATAAAAGATGTAGCATAAGCTTGCCCCATATTTGGTGGGATCTGCATGCCTGCTAATACCAATTTTGCCTCAGGATATTTTGCTTTCACTTTATCTATTATGGACTGAAGATGCTTTTTTGTTTCTGTAGTAGGGATTCCGCGAAGCCCATCATTTGCTCCTAACTCGAGGATAAAAACATCTACAGGTTGTCGTAGTATCCAGTCAATCCTGCTATTTCCCCCTGATGTTGTTTCGCCACTCACGCCTGCATTCACTACTTTGTATGGCATGTTCAATGAGTCGATCTTTTTCTGAATAAGCGCAGGAAAAGCTTCAGAAGGATCTAAGCCATAACCTGCAGTAAGACTATTGCCGAAAAACAAAATAGTTTTTACTTTTTGATCTGCTGCACTGCTATCCTTAGAAGCGGTTTTTTGT
>DASVST010000542.1:0-9224 GCA_036387965.1 Segetibacter sp.
AAATTGTAGCAATGACGACGAAAGGTTTTGTTGTTATACTTAGAAGTATAGGATTAGCCTCTATTCTTGCATTGATCGTTATAAGTGCCGTTACCTCAACAAGGGGATTGTTATTCAGGTTTTAGGTTGGACTGGCGTTGCTTCTTTCCTGTTGGCTTTTCTAGTCAGGTTATCCAAAACTTTAATGTTTTGATATCTAAAAAAGGAATAAAGAATTACTTCAATTTTTATGGGAAGTTTCCACACTCGCATCTGAAGATAAACTAACTTACCTGCTGTTACTATGCGATCAACTCTGCGTATACCGACTGCTTCTCCACAATCAACTTCTATTCATTTTAATTGTGGTATCACAATAAAGTTGTGGACGATAGTTTCTTGTGTTGCCCTGCTTTGTGCTTTCGCATCTTGTCGTAGCTATCGCACGGCAGAAGTAAAAGTAAAGCCTGTCTATTTTACGGCAGATCCACAAATCTTCCGTGATACACTTTACCCGCCTGGCAATGTTTGGTACCGGACTTTACAAGGTCTTAGGGGGAATTCTATCGAAACAGTAGAACTAAAGGAAGCAGATATTACAAACGCTTTAATTAAAAAACCTACCTTTTTTCGCCAGGGAGTTAACACCGTTTTACTTTATCCCGAAGACACGGTTCATGTTTCTGGAGAACATAACTCTGGTGATTATAGCTTCTTCCTATTAAGTGGAACCAGCGAGAGGAAAAAGGAAATGGCATTGTTCGAAACATTTCAGAAAATCAAAAAACCACAACCAGCAATAACGCGACTAACAACGTATTCAGTTGAAGACCTGCTTGAGGAGGAAAAAAAACTTAAGGAGGCAATTGAAAAAGCAGAAAGCGCTTCAAAGGCAATCCTCGATTCTCTTTTTAAACTTGAGGATGTTAGTGTTACATTTAAAGCGCTAACAAATGATTACGTACGAAATATGTACGATTCAAGAATCCTGTCCCTTTACAAGGTTTATAAAGACTCATTGATTGCTTACGGTATATACAATAAAAAGCTAAGGCAACTGATTCCTCGCTTCAATGCTATCACCAAAAAGCAAGAACTTAATGCTAATCTTCAGCAATATCTCAATGACTTAGAAGAGGAGTTGTTTCCGAACAATCTTATGTGGAGTTTCGATGATGAGGGTTTCAGATCTTGCTTTGATAGCATTGAAAACCATTTCACCAACCATTCAAGAGATTACTTACTAAGCCGTCTTGTGTACAGGGCTTACGCGAAAGGGTTGAAAGTGCCACTAGTATATGTAAAAAAATACAGGCGCTATTGTAAGGATAAGGACTACCGTAAGATTGTATCCAACACAAAAAAAGAACGGAAGCGGAACAACGCAGATACTAAGGGCATCCAGAGCATATTGCTCGCATCCGATGGAAAATCGGAGTTTAGATTGGAGAAGGTGTTGGAGCAGAACAAAGGGAAAATCATACTAATTGATGTATGGGCAAGTTGGTGTAGCCCCTGTATACAAGAGATGCCTTATTTAGCTCAACTTAGAAAAAGATATCCAGAGGATAAAGTTGTATTTATCCCAATTTCGATAGATAAGAAAGTGGCTTCATGGCGTCAAACAATGAGCAGGATGAGTATTCAAAAAAATAATAATTATCTGCTGCTAAATGCATCAAGAACGTCTTTTTTAAAGCAATTCAACATAAACGTAATTCCCCGTTACCTGCTTTTTGGTAAAGATGGTAAAATCATCAACGACAATACACCTGCACCAAGTGAACCTTATTTAATGACTATATTGGATAAGCTCATTTTGGAATAACATACTCGAGCTTTGGCTTTGAACCCGAACCATAAAAATATTACGTTGATCAATCCGGTTCCTATATTGTGGAAAGTTGTAGCAGATCCTGTTCAGCCACTTGCTTTTCTTTCATCCACTTCTCCCTTCCATAACCTACAATAACATGCCGCTCGCTATGGTAGGATGAACGAACAAGCGGCCCGCTTTCAACGTAATCAAAACCAATGGCATAACCGATCTCTCTTAGTTCTGCAAACTCATCAGGATGAACGAAACGCTGTACTGGTAAGTGCTTAGCTGTGGGCTGAAGATACTGTCCAAGGGTTAATACATCAACGCCTGCTGCAACAAGGTCTTCCATACTTTGAACAACTTCTTCCTTTCTTTCGCCAAGTCCAAGCATGATGCCTGTTTTGGTACGCATGCCGCCTTGTTTCAGTACTTTTAAAACTTCGAGGCTGCGCCTGTATTTTGCTTGTATGCGAACCTGCCGTGTAAGTCTTTCAACCGTTTCCATATTATGACTTACCACCTCAGGAGCGGCGTCAATAATGCGTTGTATATTTTCTTGCTGCCCTTTAAAATCAGGAATGAGGGTTTCTAAAGTTGTGTCGGGATTAAGTGCTTTTACAGCTTTAATAGTATTGTACCATATAACAGAACCACCGTCTTTTATCTCGTCCCTATCCACACTGGTGATTACTGCATGTTTTACACGCATTAAGTTTATTGCTTCTGCTACGCGTTGTGGTTCATCCCAATCAAGTGGATCGGGACGACCTGTTGCTACTGCGCAAAATCCACAGCTACGTGTGCAGGTGTTGCCAAGAATCATAAAGGTCGCTGTTCCCTCGCCCCAGCATTCACCCATGTTTGGACAGTTGCCACTTTCGCAAATAGTATGAAGTTTGTGTGTATCTACAAGTCCGCGAACATGCTTGTAATTTTCGCCAATTGGCAGTTTAACGCGAAGCCAGCTTGGTTTTTTTACTTTGCTCTTCGTCTCATCTATTCTCGCTACTACAGGAAGTTCTTGCATTTAGACTGGTTAGAGTTTGAAGCTACTGTTGCAATTGATACGATGTTCAAGTGTGCGACGCAACTGAAGTTTATTAGAATTACAACCGCCGGTAACAAAAATCTTTTATTATTTTCTTCTGCCAAAAAGAATAGCTGCATAGGCATGAAAAAAGAGTTGCTTTTCTTTATTTAGAAGCATGATTGGCATTTTCTGAGAATAAGCCTCAATGCCTAAACCTACTTCTACGGCACTTACCATTTCGTTATACTTTCCATAATCGAAGCGCAAACCAACTTTTGCGAAGCCGCCAGGCACAAACTTCATTTCGTTGAAGCCTTTACCAAGTCCTGAACTCCCCGTGATATAGGATGGATTTAAAAAGACAGTGTCGTTATTGTCATACTTCACATCTTTGTCTTCGATTTGGGGATGATTAATCTGGAGATAATAAGGTTTTAGCAAACCTGCTGTAAGACCACCGCTATAAACGGCTGCAACCGCTACGCCATTCTTATTTCCCTTTCCACCAATTAAACGCTGTTGCCCGATGCCGAGTTTTGCGTAATAAAAATTATTGATCTTACCGAAGATGTAAGGGTTGCCTATGATAAAACCAGTTCGGCTATCGCCTGTTGCTAATTTTTCTTCTTTGGGATGTTTCCGTTCTCCGATCTCCAGGCTGTAGGTGTTTGTTTTTGTGGGAGTTTTTAGCTTCCCCAGTTCATAGAAAGCAGCATAACCATCGGTAGTGAGTTTTAATCCGAAAATACTCTGATTTTGAAAGATGAGAGCACCTTCTTCCTCTTGTTTCATCAATTCGTTGATGCGTTCTTTCCTTTCATTCTTTTTTTGCTGCTTCGGGCTGATTGATCTCTGTGCAATGCTAACAAACCCAACCAAACTACACAGGGTTACTAAAACGATTTTCTTCACTTAGATTGATTTGATAGTAAATTTAGGCAAAAATAACGCAATGACTTCAGAGATAATATACAAAGGAAACTTAAGATGTGAGGCAACACACCTTCAAAGCGGTACTTCAATCGAAACAGATGCACCGGTAGATAACCAGGGAAAAGGGGAACGTTTTTCGCCAACGGATTTGGTAGCAACTGCGTTAGGTAATTGTATGATGACAATTATGGGAATTAAGGCAAGAGATATGAACCTGAACCTAGAGGGAACTAAGATCGGGATCACAAAGATAATGGCATCAGAACCACGGAGAATAAGCGAAATAAAAGCCACGATTAGTTTTCCAGCAGAATTAATAACTGATCAGAAACAAAGAGTCATTCTTGAAAAATCTGCAATGACTTGTCCTGTTTTTCAGAGCCTGAACCCCAATATCACCCAGGACATACGTTTCGTGTGGTCTGATGGAGATACTACAATTGAAAGCTATTATGATGTAGTTAGTGAAGAGGGCGATGATGAAGATTCTCCGGAGTTTTTGCCTCCGCCTTCAAGATAGTATTGCCAACTGCACATTCGAGGCACCTTTTCGAATTGCAATAATTGTTTTTTAATTCGATGAGTGCCTGGCTGTCTAAAGCGCTTGAATTCGATACACCAAAAGATTGCCAATGCTTTGTGATCACATTTATTTCTGGTTTCATTTCTGCTAACCAGGCGACAGCCTTGTTATTGAATTGCTCATCACTGGTATAAGTTCCATAGGCAAAAAGAACGGGAACAACAGTATTTATAATGATGTTGTCGGTCATTTGAGATCCAAGCTGCTTCGGTTTAAATTCTGATGGCTCATCAAAAAAATAATGGTAGTGCCAGTAATCGTTTGCAGTTACATTAAGAAAGTCTTTAATTACAGCAAGCGATGCTGTTTCTTTGATTTTTGAAAACAGGTGAGAAGATTGGTGAACCAACATTGCAAGTTGCGCAAGCCTGATGGTTGGAAAATTAGCGGGTCTCATTCTTAGAAGAAAAGGCTTGACAGTAGAAGGTTTTAACTTGTACTTCTTTTGTAAAAACAAATGCTCACGCTTAAGCAATTGCGGGTAATCTTCATCAAAGGACTGATCGAGAAAACCAGCTTGTCCCAATAACAATGCTTCGAGCTGGTGAATTTGATTTTTATGCTTTGCCAGAAAATTTATAGAGATGCTTTTTGCAATGTTTTCGAAGGCATCGGCATTTACTTTTGTTCCGAAGTTGCGGGTAAGCATCCACCAGAACATTTCTTCCCAGTGGTTATTTGCAAGTTTTAAATTCTCTAAAACGATGATGGATTTCCTCTGTAAACGTTCTGCTGCTAATCTTTCTTTCCATGCTGTCCATGCAAGTGCCGAGAGTGCAGGTAAATGTTGCTGGCTTGGAACAAACTCCTGCGACAGCATTAGGTTTTCATATCGTTGAAGCAAAACTTTTGGAACAAGATTCTGAAGTTCTAAAGTTGGTAATGAGACACCATTGATGTCCTTTATCTCTTCATCATTATGCCATACAACATGTAAAACTATATTAGAGTAATTCGTATCTGTAGAATGATTATGCTTTTTCCAGTCACTGGAGTTTATGTGTAATTCAATGTTGCCTATTAACTGTGTACCTTCTATAGAGATTTTGCCATTTGTAAAGTCTGGTCCCTGGTTTGAGTTGAGTTGACCTTGAGAAAGTATTTGTAAAGCCTCGCTGTTTACCGTTACTAATTCACTTTTATTAAAGTGCTGAAACTGCCATATAAATTGGAGCAGGCGTTCCGTCATTTTATTTTGGTTGGGAATTTTCCAGCTTATAAAGTTCCTGCACAACTCTGCTTATTGGCAAACCCATAACATTATAAAAATCACCATGAATACATTTGATACCTATTGCTCCAATCCATTCTTGTATTGCATAAGCGCCTGCTTTATCATAAGGTGCATGGTCATCTACATAAAATTGAATTTGTTCTTTGGTTAGTGGATGGAATTCAACTTCTGTTGTATCAGAAAACGCTATTTCAGTATAGTCTGTTTGTAAAACAACTCCTGTTATCACTTTATGTTTTTTGCCAGCGAGATCACATAACATTTCTATTGCGTGTTCCCTGTTATCCGGTTTATTTATGATTTTTCCATCTAGAAGAACAATGGTATCAGCTGCAAGGATGGTCTTATCCTTGTGTTGCTCATGGTAAGCTTTATCAAGAAATTTATTAACTGCAGTAGCTTTTTCACGTGCTAAATAAATGGGTACTTCCTCTGGTTTCATTTCCCGAGGGAAGACTTCATCTGTACTTTTTACAACTATTTCAAATGGAATACCTACTAATTCAAGTAATGCTTTTCTGCGTGGAGATTGTGAGGCAAGAATGATTGTTTGCATGGGGCAAACTTAATCAAACATATTTTAAAATTAAATATTTAAGCTGGTAGGAGAACCATCTAAAGATAAAATCTAAAAAATACCATAGATAAAATTCCGGTAAACATAGCAAGTTTAATATAGGTGCTCAACTGATGAAAATCTTTAGTTGTATTTGCCTGGTACAGCTTCATAAAAATGAATATCAAAGGAATGATTATAAAAATTATGCAATAAACCGCACTCCACCACCATTTGAATTGCAACACATAAAATTGGACAATGCTTAATGCTGCGATAAGTACAGTAAGCCATACAGCTACAAATATTTTAGAAGCAAGAATACCCCAGACAATTGGCATGGTGCGGCACCCATATTTTCTGTCACCTTCAATGTCTTCCATATCTTTAACCACTTCCCTTATTAACGAAATAACAAAAGCAAATCCTGCATAAAGAAAAGTAATACGTGTTATCTTTTCGGTGTAAGATCCTATTGCTATCGTCTGTAGCAGGTTACTTGTTTCTGCCCAGGTTATTACAAGTATCACCCAGGCAGTTAGTAATGAAATGACAACGTTACCTATAAGCAATTTCTTCTTTAAAGAAACTGAGTATAAAAAAAGCAGAAGAAAGCAACCAGTATTTGCAATAGATAAAAAACGTGCATTTGTTTTTAGATCAATATACAAAAACAACAGAACCCCTATGGCGCTTAACAGAAGATGCCATAAAATTACCCAACGTCTGTTTATGATCTTTTCAACAATAAGCTTATCAGGCTTATTTACCTGGTCTATGTTTAAATCAAAGTAGTCATTAATGATATATCCTGCTGCGGCAATAAGAACAGACGAAAGCATTAGAAGAACAAAAAAGTGCCCGTGAATATTAGGTATTACACCTGCAGAATGAAAAACAGGCTGTATAATGCAGTAGACAAATAAGATCTGCGTAATAGCAATGAACACGAGATTAGGCCAACGCACCAACCTTAAAAATGCCAGAGGAAGTTTGAAGGTATTTGTGTTAGTTGACAAGTTGATTTGTTGATTTCTTGAGCGGTTGCTAAGTTGACGGGTTGAGAGATTAAAAAGGTGCTTATGCTTTAAAAGAGTGAAAATCTGCTTATGGTTGAAGAATATTACAAATCAACTATTCAACTTATCAACCATTCAACGAAACTTACTTCTGGTTATCCCTCCATTCGTAAACCCATGAGCTCTGTATCATTTCGAGATGCCCCTCGTTGCTTTGTTCCCTTGTTCCTACAAACCCCGGAATCTGTAAAACGTACTCTAATAAGTCGGTAAATCTTACACGGTAAATTTTCCCTTCATTAAAACTATCTCCAAACCGCTCATAAAGCTTTATAGCTATATCTTCATAATCGTTCCAATTTATCGGGGGTTCAAACATTTCAGCCATAATATTTTATTCTAAGATTTAAAATTATTCGCCCAGGAACTGGGTTTGATCAGGTAACGTAACAACTATTTCACCATCCTCATCATCAAGTAAAACACACTGACAACTTAATCGCGAATTTATTCTCGGATTTACAGCACGGTCAATATAATCTTCTTCTTTGTCGGTGAGCTCCTCTAAAAACTCATCACCTTTTTCTACGTATACATGACATGTGCTGCATGCACAAACTCCACCGCAATTGTGATGTAGATTGATGTCATTCTTCAAAGCCACTTCAAGTATGCTTTGATCAGGTTCAATATTGGTAAACGTGATAGGTTGTTTTCCCTTTTCCTCAAACTTATAAGTGATGCTGTACATTGCTCAGGCTCAATTTGAGCGCAAAATTATTTAAACCTGTTGTAAAACAGGCCATAAATTAATAAACGCCCCTGTTCAAGCTTAAATATTCCTCATTTCACAATAAGCCCTGGTCGTTCTGAATGCTGTTAGTAAGGTAGGTATACAGGCCTTTCAGCTCGGGATAAGCTGCTAAAAGTTCTAAGTGTTTATTGATCGTTATTTGATCGTGTCTTTGTGCAGGTCCCGTTTGCAAGGTCGATGGTGAAGCCTGGCTTAGTCGTAGAGCTGTTTCTTTTATTAGGGAAAATAAACTATCAAAAGCTACATTTTCCTTTATACAAAACTGCTCGGTTAACGTGTAAATGCGGTTAGTGAAGTTTGAAGCAAAAACTGCTGCAACATGTAATTTTAATCTCTCTTCATCAGTTGCAAATGAAACTGATGAAGCCCAGCGTGACGCGAAATCATATAAAGTTTGCGATACTTCAGGCGAACTTCCATCAACCATAACAGGTATTTCCGGAATGTGTTCCATTTCTTTTCGAAGGCTTTGTAAAGGATAAAGCACACCGTAGAAATCTACCGAGCTTAGTACGTCTTTGCTGATAGCACCGGCTGTATGTACTATTATTTTATTTTTTAAAGGGAAATCTTCAGCAACTGTTTTTATAGCCATATCCCCGATACACAACAGGTAAATATCTGCATTTGCCTTTATAGCTTTTATATTATTTGATGCTGTTGAATTTAGTTTAAAAGCTAAGGTTTGTGCATGGTCAATAGAACGACTTACCACTTCAACAATCTCATGCCCAGCTGATGAAATTTTCTTTCCTAATACTGTAGCCACATTGCCCGAACCTATGATAACAACTTTCATTTAGTTTTGGAGAATTACGACTAATGAAATTAGAACAAAGAATTGTAATGGTTTTTACTTATAAGCTTAAATACCTGCTCTTCTTTGATAACACTCGCTACCTTTGCTACAAAACATCTCCCCGAAAACCTTCTCATTGTTGTCGTCTTCTCTTAGACATTCATTATGCTCAAACACAAACAGGAGGCACAATCAAATAATCATTGCCAATTTACTCAGCCCAACATTAAATTATAATTAAAATGAAGGTAGGAGAGAGTACATTTCTTAAAGTAGACGTTTGAGAATCAACAGGTACTACTTATCTGCGTCGTCATTTACTTTTACCAGAATAGTTAAAGTTCTGCATGATGCTTTTTTTATAGTACCTCTTGTCCGTCTTTTGCCAAAATCTAGTATCCAATGAAACGCGCCAGTTTTACTCTCTTTTCTTTTTTGCTAACATCTTTTGTTTT
>DASVST010000543.1:0-1886 GCA_036387965.1 Segetibacter sp.
AGAAGCCACGTGACCTGGCTTACGTAGAACATTTGATGGTAAGGATATTTGAGTATTGGGAGATATGTAAACACATAAACAATACATAAGCTTTTGCTCAATTATATCTACCAAAGTTCGCCAGCATCTATGGTGTTTTTATATTGTCATCCGGAGCCTTATCGTATTTGTCAAGACAACTGTCAAGCTGCTGTCCTTGATTATGGATACAGTCACAAAAATACAAACCAGCCCTGGTTCTGTTAGTTCCTTCAAATTGCAATTTACAATCTCCTATATGGTTACGTGGGGTGATGTAGTTTGGGTTGATTTGAATCAGCACAATAATAACAACACTTGCAACAACCGCTGCAAAGAAAGCAGCAGGAAATTTATTGCTAAGAGTCTGCGGCTTCGGTGTCGTACTAATGGTTGTAGAATGATTAATCGGAAGAATGTACTTTAACTTGTCATAATTCCACCAAAGAAGATACAAATTAGCCAGCACCATTAAAGGTGAAGTAAGAGCCGACCCTTCAAAACGAACTGCGTATGAAAGAATACAGATATTCAATATTATAGGAAGGTATAGAAGTGCCCCAAGTAAAGCAGTTCGTGGAATCAACAAGAGAATCGCTGCGGTCACTTGCAGAATGCCTATAAAAGTATAATAGTAACCAGTATGATGTAACGCTTCCAAATATTGACCCATCGGGTGATTATTTGATAAAGAGGTAAACCGCTCACCATTAATTTTTGTAAAGCCTGAAGGCAAAAAACCCCATGCTAATCCCACTCTAAAGAATATCGCAGTATACCGGTGCCATTTATTATGCTTTACCGTAAAATGAACGCGTTCAAGTGTTGAAGAAATACTCATGTTTATTACCGTTTATAAATAAAGTTTTTGTTGAAAGTACTTTGAGATCCAAAGTTGCGTTATATTTGTCATAACAACTAATCAATCTTAAAGAAATAAAATCTTGCTATGAAAGATATAATCTGAGGTAAAGACAGAGTTTTAAAAGTTAATTATATGAATAGTAAAACAGAAACAACAACGAACGAAATAACACTGGCAGGTAAGATAATCAGCTGGCTGTTTGGCTTATCTGTTCTTGCAGCTGGCATAGTAAATACCTTTTGGGGTAAGCCCGTTGGTTTCGGCATATTTTTAATCCTTCTCTCGTTCATTTATTTTCTTCCGGTAAATACTATTTTCAGAAATATGACCGGTTACTCCATTCCTGGAATGAGAGTATTAAGAATCCTACTTGGGATGTTTATCATTTGGGCAGCATTAGGTGTTGGTGATTTATTTGATAAGATAGAAGTAATGAAAATGGATCTTTAATAACCATAAACAGATAAACAATAAAAAAAAATCATGATTACGCAACACAAAAGACTTGTTGGCATTGTACTTTCCGTACCACTTTTATTGCTCATACCATTAATACTAAACCAATTTACAGATGGTGAGGGATGGTCGTTAGGAGATTTTGTCGTGATGGGTATACTGTTACTCGGCACTGGCTTTATGTGTGAGGTTGTACTAAGGAAGTTTAAAAAACTCGAGCACCGCCTTGCAATCTGTGGAGGTCTTCTGATGATGCTGTTCCTTATTTGGGCAGAACTGGCAGTTGGCATCTTCGGCTCACCGTTCGCCGGATCGTAGTTAGAGTAATGAAGAGGAAATAATCCCAAACCCTTAAAAAACACATCATGAAATACATCTTAATTGCACTCAGTTTATTTGCTTGTAAAAACTCTTCCAGGCAAAATGATACTAAAAAATTCTCAACTGAGCTGCTTGATACGATCAAATCAGTACCACCAACAACTGTTGCAGCACCCGAACTTTTTGAAACCGCCTTTATTAAAGGAACTACACAGAAGGGCAAGAG
>DASVST010000544.1:0-14048 GCA_036387965.1 Segetibacter sp.
CAACAAACAACGGCAGTATAATTCTTAAAATGAACAGGCTGCAGATCCCCGAATTCAACGCATCGTTGGTCTCTATGCAAGTACCTGTTTTGTCTTTACAACCACGTCATTCATTAGAAGATTATTTTTTACAAGTAACAACGGGCAAACAGCATGTGGAAGCTTTTTCAAATTGAGTTATTTAAAATATTTAAACGTCCAAGAACCTACATCAGCTTTGTTGCTATTACGGTTTTAGTTTTATTAATACAGCTCGCCTTATACTTAGATGGTTTAGCGTATGTTGAGTTTCTTCTAAAAGATCTTGAAGCTTCGTTCGAAATTGAAGGAAATATATTGAATGGCTACCTCGTATGTTTTATTATACTGCAGTTACTACTTGTGCATGTCCCTTTGTTAATTACATTAATTTCTGGCGATCTGATTTCTGGAGAAGCCAATATGGGAACTTTGCGCTTGTTGCTTACCAAGCCAATAAGCCGTACAGAGGTAGCAATAGCAAAATTTTCAGCAGCATCGATTTACACGCTGTTGCTTTTGGTGTGGATGGCTATTCTTGCATTACTTTTATCATTATTGATGTTTGGCAGCGGTGATATGCTAAACCTGAAAAGTGATTACATTATTCAACTGCAAAGCGATGATATATTTTGGAGATATGTAGCTGCTTTTGGCTTTGCAGCTTTGGCAATGCTAACAGTTACCGCGTTGGGTTTCTTACTCTCAATGTTTGCTGAAAACTCCATTGGACCAATTGTAGCAACAATGAGCATTATAATCGTCTGCACGATTTTAAGTACACTTGATATTCCTCTTTTCAACAGCATAAAGCCTTACATTTTTACTACCCACATGATCGGCTGGAAAGGTTTTTTTGATGTTAAAGTAACTGAAGACAATGAAGCCATTTTAGGTTCGGTACAAAATTTGGGTAAAGTGCTGCAAGCTGCAATAATCCTTGTTGTTCACATCATTGGTTTTTTTGTGGCATCTGTTATCGTTTTTAAAAAGAAGGATGTACTGAGCTGATGAGTAACTATTTAACATCGTTGCGTCGCACACTTCAACTTCCGTTCATCCTTTGTCGAAAATAAAATTGTAATGCAAAAACTTATATACTTACTTCTTTCTACGGTTCTCTTTCAACTCTCTGCCTCTTCACAGGATCCTAAAATATTAGTTCAAAAAGTTAAGGCTAAGCTTGACAAGGTAAATGATTACGTTGCTGACGGCAGAATGAAAACGGATGTAGCCTTTATCAAGGCACCAGCAGGTAAGGTAAAAATGTATTATAAAAAGCCAAACAAATTCAAGCTAAAGAGAGACGGCGGCATTTCTATTTTGCCGAAGGGTGGTGTTTCTCTAAACATGAGTTCCGTACTTGCTTCCAAGGACTTTGTTGCTATTGCTTCAGGCGAAGGAAATATCGGCGGAACAAAAGTGAAGATCATAAAACTGTTACCTTCTACAGAAAACAGTGATATTGTTTTGACGACACTTTATATTGATGAAGCAAATCTGCTCATTAGAAAAGCCAACACTACTACAAGGGAAAATGGCACTTATGAAATGGAGCTAAGCTATGGAAAGTATGGTGCCTTCGGTCTTCCTGATAGAGTAGTGTTTTCATTCAACACAAAAGATTACAAGCTACCAAAAGGACTAACACTTGAATTTGAAACAGGCGAAAAGATCGATAAAAAGAAGCTACAGAATAAAAAAGGCAGGGTAGAAATTACTTACTCATCTTACATAATAAACAAAGGCGTTTCTGATGCAGAGTTTAAATAATCAGGCTTCTTCAATACTCTCATCTATCGCGTTAGCAAAAACCCTTGCACTAATTTTCTTTAGCGGGTTCTTGTTGTTCTCCGCGTAAGTAGCACGCTTTTTTATTATTTCTATACATTCAAAAACAGCAGCAGTAAAAGAAGCTTCATCAGCTACTCCTTTACCCGCAATATCAAAAGCGGTTCCATGATCGGGGCTTGTGCGTACGCCTGCAAGACCGGCTGTATAATTCACTCCTTCACCAAAGGCAAGCGATTTAAAAGGTATAAGCCCCTGGTCGTGGTACATCGCTAAAACAGCATCAAATTTTTCATGTTCGCCACGAGCAAAAAATGCGTCGGCGCTATATGGACCAAAAGCAAGTATGTTACTATTGCGGGCGTCTTTGATCGCAGGTTTTATTACATCATTTTCTTCCTTGCCAATTAATCCCTCGTCACCCGCATGCGGATTTAAACCGAGCACTGCAATCTTTGGTTTATCAATACCAAAATCTTTTATCAGACTCTCATTCAATATTCTCAGCTTGCTAAGAATATTTTCCTTTGTAATAAATTGTGCAAGTTCAGTAACAGGTACGTGTTCAGTTAATAAACCAACACGCATATTACTCGCACACATCAACATTATAACATCCCTCACTTCAAAAACAGCTTTCAAGTATGGCGTATGACCGCTGTAATTAAATTCTGCACTTTGAATATTCTTTTTATGAATTGGTGCAGTCACCAAACCACTTATTTCATTGTTTTTTAATGCAGCCACCGCAGCTTGTAACGATTTAAAAGCATATTGCCCGCCGGCATCAGTAAGTTGTCCGGGGGTTATCTGCACCTCCTCTTCCCAGCACGAAAAAAGATTGACTTGCTTAGGATTAAGCCTGGAGAAATCTTTTATTATTGAATAAGTAAAGTTTATATCGGGCAAAGACTTCTTATAAAAATTTACACTCTTAACATTTGCGAAAACAATAGGAGTGCAAAATTCAAGCAACCTGTTATCAGACAAGGTTTTAACAATCAATTCGGTTCCAATGCCATTTAAATCGCCGCAGGAAAACCCAATAACAGGTTTTTGCATTTCGTTGCTCATCAGTTGTTGTTTAGTGTAAAATTAAGTAATTAAGCTTTGAGTACAGATGGTTTAATACAATGGCTTAATTTTGAGTTTCGATGCAGTACACGCTAAAAAAATCTCTTGGACAACATTTTCTTAAAGATGAAAATATTTGCAGGAGAATAGTAGAAGAATTACAAACTCACCCCTTTACACAATTATTAGAAGTTGGACCTGGAGGTGGTGCGTTGACAAAATATCTGCTTAAAATAGAAAATATAAATTTAAAAGCAGTAGAGCTCGATACAGAAAAGGTGCATTTTCTAGAACAAACTTATCCTGCCCTAACAGAGAAAATTTTAAACGAAGACTTTCTTGAAATGAATACTCCTTTTGAAGGTGAGTTTATTGTAATAGGTAATTTTCCGTACAACATTTCAACACAGATTTTGTTTAAGATGTTGGATTGGAAAGAGCAAGTGCCGGTGATGATTGGGATGTTTCAAAAAGAAGTTGCAGAAAGAGCGGCCTCACCCTCGGGCAGTAAGGTATACGGGGTTTTAAGTGTGTTGATACAAGCCTTTTTTAAAGTTGAATATTTGTTTGATGTGGATGCGGAGTGTTTTACCCCGCCACCTAAAGTAACAAGTGGCGTTATCAGGTTAACACGAAGAGAAGATGTACTGCCAATGAAAAGCACACGATCTTTTTTTGTGTTAGTTAAAACTGCTTTTAATCAACGACGAAAAACATTACGAAACGCAGTAAAATCGTTGTTTGATGAAACTGTTCTGGCAGAAGATTTATTTAATAAAAGAGCTGAAGTTTTAAACGTAGAAGATTTTGCGGCACTAACATTCAGGATGAAGTAGTATGGAAAACAAAGTGATCATTACAGCAAAGACGCACGAGTACTTAAGTGAGGCACTAACTCAACAAGGCTATCATGTAGAGTACTGCCCCGAAATCTCCTATGAAGAGTTGAAGCTTTTTATCCCGAACGCCACTGGATTAATTATTACCACACGCATAAATGTTGATAAAGACCTACTCGATAGCGCTGCTGCACTAAAATGGATCGGACGACTTGGTAGCGGCATGGAAAACATTGATGTAGTGTATGCAAAGACGAAAAATATCCACTGCATAAATAGTCCCGAAGGAAACAGGAACGCAGTTGCCGAACATGCATTAGGCTTAATATTAAACCTTCTTAATAAAATCAGTTCCAGTCAAAATGAAGTGAAGCAAGGTCAATGGAAAAGGGACAGTAACAAAGGAACAGAGTTAAGCGGTAAAACTGTTGGGATTATAGGTTATGGAAATACCGGCAGCACTCTAACTAAGTTGCTTCAGCCATTTAATGTTACCGTGTTGGCTTACGATAAATATAAACACGACTTTGCTAAAGGATATATTAAAGAAGCTAATCTTGACCAGGTTTGTAAATATGCTGATATTGTTAGCCTTCATCTTCCTCTCACAAATGATACATTTCACCTTGCGAATGACGCTTTTTTTCAATCACTAAAACAGAAGCCTTTTTTTATAACAACCTGCAGAGGAAAAGTTACGGATACAACTGCTCTTATAACAGCATTGCAGCATGGGCTTATAAAAGGCGCTGCATTAGATGTGTTGGAAAACGAATGCCTTGAAAATTATTCACCACAAGAGCAGGAACAATTAAATTGGTTATTGGCTCAACCAAATGTTATTATCACACCACATATTGCCGGCTACAGTGTAGAAGCATTTTATAACATGGCTAAAATAATCGTGGACAAATTGAAAGGTGCAGGGTTTTAGATATTAGATATTTTTCTCCTGCAAAAGCAGTTTCGTTCTTCAATTTTCTTATTTTTGTTCATTGCAACGCTGCACTGATGTGGCGTTGTATTTTTTTTGCCTAAATCAAAGATTATGAGTGATGTAAACTATGTAACGATGGAGACTTTTGAAGCAATGAAAGAAGAACTTCATCAGCTAAGGAGTATTGAAAGACCTGCGGCATCGAGGGCGATTGCAGAAGCAAGAGAGAAGGGCGACTTAAAAGAGAATGCCGAATATGATGCAGCTAAAGAAGCACAGGGTATGCTTGAATCAAAAATAAAGCAATTAGAAGGTGTGATTGCTACAGCTAAAATTGTTGATCCTAATAGTATCGATACAAGTAAGGTAACAATTCTAACTAAGGTAACCATTACAAACGTTGCAACTAAAAAGACAGTTACATACCAGATCGTAGGTGAGAAAGAAGCGGATCTTAAGGCAGGTAAAATCTCGGCATCTTCTCCAATAGGAAAAGGACTGATCGGAAAAGTTATAGGTGATATTGCAGAAGTTCATGCGCCAACCGGTATCTTAAAATTTAAAATAGAAAATATAACCGTTTAGTCCTTCTTATAAACTTTATGAGCCGGTTAATTGCCGGCTTTTTATTTTGGTACAAGCTGTAAATCCCGGATGAACATTTGTGGCGACGCTACGTTCAAGTATGTAGCAGTGATTGAGCTTAGTGTATTATTATATCTGGCTTAGAACAGATAGCATTGAAACAAGCCGAATTGTATCTTTGATTTAAACTACAGAATGACCATCTTCTCGAAAATCATAGCTGGTGAAATACCATCTTACAAGATTAAAGAAACCGATAAGTTTTTTGCCTTCCTCGATATTTTCCCTATTCAAAAAGGTCATACGCTGGTCATACCAAAAATCGAAATTGACAAAATTTTTGATGTGCCAGATGATTACTTAGCTGAGATGCTGGTGTTTGCAAAACCTATAGCAAAAGCAATAGAAAAATCTTTTTCATGCAATAGGATCAGCATGTTTACAGTTGGCTTAGAAGTACCTCATGCTCATGTACACCTCGTGCCCATTAACCGAACCCAAGACATGAATATTTTAAATGCTAAGCTTAAATTTTCTGAAGCTCAGTTTAAAGACATACAGCAGAAGATTATTTCAAACTTGTAAGTTAGCAACCCGCAGGTGCTATTGGCTCAATCTTCAACTTATTATTAGTTCTACATGCTGCTCAAGTCGAACAATTCACTAAATAGTAAATATCATCTCAATTACAGCAGTAAATTTGTTGCTAATGGCTTTCAAAAAAATATCGGTTATTGAATTTATTCAGCATGCAAAAAATCATGCTGTTATAGATGTTCGTTCGCCAGGGGAATATATTCATGCTCATATTCCTTCAGCTTATTCATTGCCTTTGTTTACTGATGAAGAAAGGAAAATAGTAGGCACAGCTTACAAACAGGAAAGCCGTGAAAAAGCCATTAAGCACGGGCTTGAGTTTTTCGGGACTAAGATGGTAAAGATGGTAGAACAAGTAGAAAAGCTATGTGCACCAAGAAACGATAAAACTGTTCTCGTACATTGTTGGCGCGGAGGTATGCGCAGTGCAGCAGTTGCCTGGTTGCTTGACATGTACGGGTTTAAAGTGTACACTTTAGACGGAGGTTATAAAGCATTCCGTCAATGGGTATTGCAACAGTTTGAACAGGATTATCCATTTAAAATCATAGGCGGATATACCGGAAGTGGTAAAACAGAATTGCTTGCAGAAATGAAGAAGAGTGGCGAAAAAGTAATAGACCTTGAAGACTTAGCTAATCATAAAGGTTCTGCCTTTGGTGGTATTGGTCAGGGTGCTCAACCATCACCAGAAATGTTTGAGAATAAATTAGCGATAGAATTGATGAAAGCAGGTAATACTTCAACAGAAACTATTTGGCTTGAAGATGAAAGCCAGCGAATAGGCAACATCAATATCCCAATTGAGTTTTGGAAAATTATGCGAAGTAGGCCGGTTATTTTTTTAAATATTCCTTTTGAAGAAAGGCTGGATAATATTGTTAAAGGCTATGGGAAGGATGACAAAGAAAAACTCGTAAATGCTGTAATTAGAATCAAAAAACGGTTAGGCGGATTGGAAACAAAAGCCGCAATAAATTTTTTACTTGAAGATAATTTAAAAGAAAGCTTTAGAGTTTTGCTTTCGTATTATGACAAATGGTATAGGAAAGGATTAGAAAGCAGAGATAACTGGAAAGAATTAGTTACAGAAACAAATGCTGAAAAAGTTGATGCTGCCCTGAATGCACAACTTGTTTTAGCACTTAAAAGAGAAGAACAAAATGTCTGAAGAAATTAAGCTCACTCAATTTTCACATGGTGCCGGTTGTGGTTGCAAAATAGCTCCTAACGTTTTAGATGATATATTAAAAACAAGTTTTTCTTTACCAGGAACAGAAAAATTGCTTGTAGGAAATAACAGTAAAGACGATGCTGCTGTTTACGACTTAGGCAACGGCACTGCATTGATCAGTACAACTGACTTCTTTATGCCTATAGTTGATAGCCCACATGATTTTGGCAGAATTGCTTCTGCTAATGCAATTAGTGATGTTTATGCTATGGGAGGAAAACCCATATTGGCAATTGCGATACTGGGATGGCCTACAGAAAAACTATCTTCAGAAGTGGCTCAACAGGTAATGGACGGTGCCAGAACAATTTGCGGTGAAGCCGGAATTCCGCTTGCAGGTGGACACAGCATTGATAGCACTGAACCTATTTTTGGCTTGGCAGTAACTGGTTTAATCAATATCTCAGATCTTAAAAAAAATAATACAGCACAGGAGGGAGATTTGTTATTTCTAACAAAGCCATTGGGTGTTGGCATTCTATCAACTGCACAGAAAAGAGGCTTACTTAAAGAAGACCATTTAAGCGTGATGATCAAACAAATGTCGCAACTAAATAAAGCCGGCGAAGCACTTGGAAAGATTGAAGGAGTTAATGCAATGACTGATGTTACGGGGTTTGGATTAATGGGACACGTAATAGAAATGGCTGAGGGAAGCAATTTAAGTGCAGAGTTATTTTACGATGAAATACATTTTGCTGACGGAGTAAAAGAATACCTGGCGCAAAGGATTATACCCGATGCTACTTATAGAAATTGGAACAGCTATAGCACCAAAGTTTCTTTTGCAAAAGGAGTAAATGTTATGGAGGCATTCAACATTTTACCGGATCCGCAAACCAACGGCGGCCTGTTAGTTGCAGTAAACGAGAATGCCGTTGACCAATTAAGAAAAGTGTTTGAAGAGGTTGGCTTAGAAACCTTTTTAACGCCTGTTGGTAGAATGATAAAGAGCGGAGATAAGGTTGTAATGGTTAGCAAAGCCTTTTCAGCTACAGAAAACAATTAGCGTGATGAGAACCCTCCTGATGTTTTTTGCATTTGTATTTATTTTCCAGGTTAGTCTTGCGCAAGAAAGAATAGAGCAGTATGTAAAAGCAGGAACGAGACTAATGTATAGGATTGATCTGAACAACAAGTCGTACGATATGAACGTAACAGTAAAAAACTTGAAGCCTTATATTTTCGATTACGAAATAATAGACTCAGCTAAGGCAAAGGGAACAATAACTCACACTTCAGCCGGAATGGCTAACGGAATTATTTTGCATAACAACTTTACTGCAGGCGATAAAGTCTTAGATGAAAAAACAATAAGTCTTTGGTTAAGCAGGGCAACCTTTAAGAAATTCTCGAAGTATTCCCGTAAACCAATAACGATGTTCTTAAGCGGTTTATGGAGAGAGTCGTCAAGGATGGGATACGCGGATGGCGAAAAGGATTTTATGGTAAGAGTGAACGGCAAGCAAAGAACTATTCAGCAGGAATATGCGAAACCGAAAATAAAATTTCACCGGAATTATCAAACTACGGGTGATGAATATTTGTCTTACTATAATTCACCTCAGCTGCCGATTATTTTAAAGTTGCGCACCAACTTTTATATTGAACTTCTTGATATAATTACTGAATAGTGCGTATTCTACAAGCTAACATTTTTAGCTGCGAACGGTTTACCCAAAATCACGATCTTTAAAATAAAATCGTGAACTGGATCATTTTAATAATCGCAGGTTTATTTGAAGTTGGATTTGCCTTTTGCCTGGGGAAAGCGAAAGAAACGACTGGTAACGTAATGTATTTGTGGTACGTAGGATTTCTGATAGCCCTCGGCCTAAGTATGGCGCTATTGATAAAGGCAACCCAAAGTTTACCTATTGGTACTGCTTATGCTGTTTGGACAGGAATTGGGGCAGTAGGAACAGTTTTAGTGGGCATTTTTGTTTTTAAAGAACCTGCGTCTTTTTGGAGAGTCTTTTTTATTGTAACATTGATTAGTTCAATCCTCGGACTAAAAGTTGTTTCGAATTAAACGCAAGCCCTTAAAGTAGTGCATCGATTTTCCTGGCCAGCTCATGATCTTTTTGCGTAACAATGTTTCCCTGGCTATGAGTATTCAGCCATATCTCCAACTCATTATAAACGTTCGTCCATAACGGGTGATGATCCATCTTCTCAGCTTCTATAGCAACTCTTGTCATGAACGCAAAAGCCTCACTGAAGTTTTTAAACTTGAATTTCCTGTAGAGTTTGTTGTCAGTTTCCTGCCACATAAGAATGATTTAATAGCGTTATAATTCCAATATTCTATCTACTTACTTCTAATTCCTTTCTTCTTAAAAAATCATCCTCTCCTTATGCTTTATTTTTTCATTTGTAAGTTCTGTTACCAACTGTACGCCACCTATTGATTTTATAGAAGCTGTAATAACTGTACACTTTCCGTCGTCAACAGTATCACCTTTCATTAACCACAGGTAATCCATGTGCTTAAATTCCGGAATCAGGTATTCACCATCGCGTTGATTATCGTATAAGTAGTGAGTTAAAAAACTATTTGGCTCTGTGTGATGATACAACGAAAAAAAATACGTCCTGTTCTTTTTCCTTAGCTGAATTTCAACATCCGTTTTTAACCTGAAGTTATAACCAAGTGAATGGTTTAGATGCCAGCAAAACTGGTAATTCTTAACAGGTGCCATTATCCCCAGCAAACGCGTTTCGCTGAAAAATTCATCTGTCATTTCACCAACATCAAGACGGAATTTCATTAGTGCTAAAGTTAAAACTCAACAGTGAATTCTTTTTCTTCTTTTGCTCTAGATATACGCACCGTGGTTTTATCGCCTTTCTTGAATTTCCCTAAAGCTTGCATATAACTATTCATGTCGTTGATCTTGTGATCACCCAATCTTATTAAAACATCACCAGCCTTAAGCCCAATTTTTTCTGCTGTTTTTTGTGGACTTACTCCATCAATTCTTAATCCCGTACCGCTAAAAGAATAATCCGGTATTAGACCAAGACTTACTGAAAATTGTGTAGGCCCCACTTTTGGTTCTGCTGTTTTTGCAAAGGCAAGTTTTGGTTTATTATCAGTAGCCTGTATAATTCTGTTTATTAACTTAACTATCTGTAACTGACCTTCATAGTTTATCTTATCCCAATCGTCAGTTACTTTATGGTAATCGGCATGACTGCCCGTAAAGAAGAAGAGAACAGGTATGTTCTTTCTATAAAAAGAAGCATGATCACTTGGCCCGCCACCTGAACTGTCGAACCGTAATGCAAGGCTTTTATCATTTACTGTGGTGAATATCGTTGGCCACTCCGGTGATGTTCCATAGCCTCCAACAGTTAACATTTTTGCTGCATCGTATCTGCCAATCATATCCATGTTTATCATGTAATTGGCACTTAAGGTTGTTGTTGGATTTTCAAGCCAATATTTACTTCCAATTAATCCAAGCTCTTCTCCAGAAAAGGCAATAAAGAGAAAGTTTTGTGTTTTGCTTTTTGTGGTAGCAAGCATTCTTGCCAGTTCAATCATGGCTGCAACACCACTGGCATTATCATCAGCACCATTATGTACAGCTTTTACTGTGTCTAATGCATTCGCATCTTCACCAAAACCAAGATGGTCGTAATGTGCACCAATAATAACTGTTTGCGGAGCACCATTGTCTATATATCCGACAACATTGTTTCCAGTCTTTTTCTTTTCATAAAAAGAAACTTTCATTGATAGATCAAGTGTAGCAAAAGGATCCGACAAATACTTTTTATAACCTGCTTTTGTCACATAAATAATAGGTATTGCTGAGGATGCAGGTTTGTCTTTCGTGTCATACCTAAGCTTATCATCAAGGTCGCTTGAGTTATAAACCAACAATGCAGTAGCTTTTCGTGATGCAAGTTTTGCTGCTTCTTTTTTGATGTCTTCTTCAGGATTATACTTGGGGTTTGATGTATGCGCTTCCAATAATTCTTTTATATCTAAATACCATGGCTGCCCTGCTTCTCTTAAGCCAATCGCACTGCTTCCTTTAATGGTGTTTGATGCAGAAAAAGTAAGGGGGAAATATTCTGTATTTATTTGTAGTTGCTTACCATCAATCGAAAGCATCGTTGTAGGATCTATCTGTCTTCCTTCATCAATTGTAAAAGCCTGGAAATAACCTGTCGTTCCTTTTGGCTGCAAGCCAACATTTTTAAACTGCTCGCTTATGTATTGCATCGCCAATGCTTCACCGGGTGTTCCTGTGCGCCTACCCTGCAATTTATCATCTGCCAGGTATTGCACATGGCTCTTTAAGTTTTGTATGATTTGCTGATCAGCTTTTTTCTGGGCTTCAATTGCCTTCTTTTCTTTTTTGGATTGAGCCTGGGAAAGTGTGGGGATTAAAAATAAAAGCAATAAAAGCTTCTTCATACACATGAATGATTTGGGTGGCATTAGTGCAAATGTAATGCCGATAAAGAGAGTTTTATAAAATAGAGAGGGAACTTTCAATAAGAACTTAGATGACCAAAGAACAGAACTTGAACGGAGCGTCGCAACCGATGATCCACATTGATATGCACTTGGCTAAACAATTCTTAAATCTCCCTATATCGTAACACTGGTACCTTTCGGCAGTCTACTTTTGTACCCGTTAATGTCGAAGTCTGTTTTAAATATTGCGTTGGTTGGCAATCCTAACAGCGGTAAATCCTCACTTTTTAATGCTCTAACAGGTTTAAATCAAAAAGTTGGTAATTTTCCGGGGGTTACTGTTGATAAGAAAACCGGGATTACTGAATTGGAAGCGTCTCTTAAAGCTACCATAATTGATCTGCCGGGAACGTATAGTTTGTACCCCCGCCGTGCAGATGAGTGGGTTTCGTATAAGGTATTGATGAACGTTGATAGTGATTTACAACCTGATATGGTTGTATTAGTAGCAGACGCAAGCAATTTAAAACGTAACCTTCTTTTTTGTTCCCAGATAATTGATTTGGGGTTACCGGTCGTTGTTGCACTCACCATGATGGACTTAGCAAAAAAGAGGGGAATTGAAATTGATGTTGAAGAATTAGAAAGAGAGTTAGGTGTTGCTGTTATTGCTGTAAATCCGAGAAAGATTAAAGGCTTAACTGCACTCAAAAAAGCCCTTGCACAAACTGCAAAGAGTAAGTATAAAGCACCTGTAAGAGATTTTATTGGGATTAAGAATCTAGCAGAAGCTTCTGTAAACGATATTCAGAAAGTTTTTCCTCACTTAAGAGATTATGCTGCGGTTCATTATTTAATTAACCACGAAAATTTTCCGTTAACGGAGGAACTGCAGGAAACGATTGAGAACATCGAGATTAAAAATAAATTCAATCCTACAAAACTGCAGGCTGAAGAAATACTTCAACGCTATACGCGTATTAAGCAGATAATGCAAACAAGTGTTGTTGAGGCTGACCCATTGCAAAGAAAGCTTTACACCGAAAAATTAGATGATATACTGCTCCATCGAAAGTGGGGCTATGTTATTTTATTCGGGGTTTTATTTTTATTATTTCAAAGCATTTTCTGGCTGGCGCAATATCCGATGGATGCTATTGAATGGACATTTGCTGAACTGAGTAACTTACTTGGTAACCGTTTGCCGGCAGCATGGTGGAGCGACTTATTGATCAATGGATTTGTAGCAGGCTTAAGTGGCATCATACTTTTTATACCACAAATAATGATCTTGTTCGGGTTGATCACCATTCTTGAAGACACCGGTTATATGGCCCGTATAAGTTTTCTTAGTGATAGGCTTATGCGCAAGGTCGGTTTGAATGGGAAGAGCGTAATGCCTATGGTTAGTGGTTTGGCATGCGCTGTTCCTGCAATAATGAGTGCAAGAAGTATTGAGAATCGAAAGGAAAGGTTGCTTACTATTTTAGTTACACCACTAATGAGTTGCAGTGCACGTTTACCTGTTTATACAATTTTAATAAGCCTTGTAGTTCCCAATATTTTTTTTGCAGGTTTTCTAAGTTTACAGGGTTTAGTTATGATGGGTCTTTACTTGCTTGGAACTGTAATGGCATTGGTTGCCAGTTATGTTCTAAAATTTATCATCAAGCTTAAAGAGAAGAGTTTTTTTATTTTGGAACTGCCGTTGTACCGCTCACCACGCTGGAACAACGTTGGGGTAACAATGATTGAAAAGGCTAAGATATTTGTAACTGATGCAGGTAAAGTTATTATGATCATCAGTTTGCTTCTTTGGTTTTTGAGTAGCTATGGTCCTTCAAACAAAATGGAAACCATCACTGCTAAATATGAGCAAACGCGACTACAGCCAAACCAGGATCAGGTTGCACTGGAAAAAAGTTATCGTTCAGAAAAACTCGAGAATTCTTATGCAGGCCTTCTCGGCAAAACAATAGAGCCTGCAATTACCCCACTTGGCTACGACTGGAAAATAGGTATCGCGTTAATTACATCAATTGCCGCACGAGAAGTTTTTGTAGGAACAATGGCAACCATTTACAGTGTAGAGGAAGATGATGGCAATACGCCTCTCAGGCAGAAGATGAACTCAGCAGTTCGCCCTGATGGTTCTAAAGTTTATACACTCGCAACTGGGATTAGCCTTATGATCTTTTACGTTTTATCGCTGCAATGTATGAGTACTTTAGCAGTTGCAAAACGTGAAACAAAAACATGGAAGTGGCCTATCGTAATGCTGCTTTACATGACTGGGCTTGCTTATGTTATGAGTTTGATTGCTTACCAGTTGATGAAGTAATTTGCTTACAAGCTTTAGCTTTCCATAGCAGCATCGTTGGGTCGCACACTTCCACGGCAAACCAATTGTCACCATTCTTATCTTCTTTCCTTAAAAAAGCTCTTTATTAGCATTGCACATTCATCAGCAAGTACACTGCGAACTATTTCAGTCTTTGGATGAAACGGATTGTTGTCTCCAAAGAAATGATGATAACC
>DASVST010000545.1:0-4563 GCA_036387965.1 Segetibacter sp.
GGACACTTTGAAATTTCTAATGGCTTAAGCTTTTGCAGGAGTTCCGTTTGAAGTTTATTGGTAAAGCCTGTACCTACCGGACCAATAAATTGAAATTCTCCATTATCGTACAAGCCTAATAGTAATGCACTGAATTGCTTAGAAGTGTTTTCGTTACGGGTGTAGCCACCGATAATAGCTTCCTGTCTTTTTTCCGTTTTTATTTTGAGCCATTCTTTACCTCGCTGGTCTGGTACATACTTACTTGTTGCACGTTTAGCCATAATACCTTCGAGTCCCATCTTATCAGCCAAAGCGAAAAACTCACTTCCTGATGTGTCAAAAGTTTCGCTAAGCTTTATCAATCCGGCGGATGGAATTATGGATTGAAGTACTTCACGACGCTCAGTTAGTGGCAGATCCATCAAGTCCCTTCCTTCTAACCATAAAATATCAAAAAGATAAAATGCAAGATGCCCGTCTGCCTCACTGCGCCAGCCCTGCAGATCACTAAAATCAGGAACACCTTTCTCGTTTACAACAATAATCTCACCATCCACGACTGCATTGATGTTCCAGTTTTTTAATGCATCATAAACCGGATAGAATTTTTCATTGAACGATTTATTGTTCCTGCTTCGCAGATCTACTGATCCTTCATTCATATACCCCAATGCTCTATAGCCATCCCATTTAACTTCGTATACCCATCCAGGCTCATCAACAGGCTGCTCAACAAGAGTAGCGAGCATCGGTTTAATATCGCTTGGAAAGGCTAATTTCTTTTCGTCTAATTTTTTTACGGTTGCTGCTTTAGCTTTCATTCTAAATACACGAAAGAAATCGTGCCAGATAAGTTGCTATTGATTGAACTTTAATGCAGTACGACTGTTTTCAGAAGATAGACATACAATGAGCAAAACTTACCACCTAAGGCAAATACAGAAACTCCCTATCACATTAGAGGAAGCATGGGAATTCTTTTCCAACCCTGTAAATCTGGCCACGATCACACCACCGTCCCTTGATTTTAAAATTATCAGCGACATTACAGAGAAAGAAATCTATGAGGGTCAGCTTATCACTTACAAGGTAAGACCGCTGTTTGGCATTGCTTTGATATGGCTAAGTGAAATAACTACGGTACAAAAACACCGATCGTTTATAGACGAGCAGCGGAAGGGACCATATAAATTGTGGCACCACGAACATCATTTCAAAGCTATAGACGGTGGTACTGAAATGATAGACATAGTGGAATACCAGGTGCCGTTCGGCGTTTTGGGCACGTTTGCGTTGCCGGTTGTAAAAAGGCAACTGCACAATATTTTTACCTACCGACGCAACAAAATCGAAGAGTTGTTCCGCAACTGACGGTTTTCATCATTTTAAAACACCATTTAAATAAAACCTCCTTCATGGTACGAACATAATCGTACGTTAGCGCTTCTTTACGTAAGCTTATGAAGAATATTTTACCACTGATAGCATTTTTACTCTTTGCATGTGCAGGATTTTCACAGGGCACCATCAAAGGAAAGATAACTGATTCATCGGGAAAGCAGGTGTTAGGACTGGCAACTGTTACTGTGTTTAAAGCTGCAGATACGGTGCTTATCACATATCGCTTAAGTAACCACGAGGGAGAATTTAAGGTGCCGGGGCTACCACTAAATGTACTTTGCCGATTTTTGATTTCTTACTTAGGATACAAAGTTCACCGGCAGGAGTTTACACTTACTGCAGATAAGTCAGAAATAGACTTTGGAAAGATATTAATGGCAACAGACGCTAAGAATCTTGATGATGTATTAGTAGTTGCAGAAAGACCTCCTGTAAGTTTCAGGCAAGACACTATTGAATTTAATGCAGCAGCTTTCAAAACTTTACCTACAGCTCTTACCGAGGACCTCCTTAAAAAATTACCCGGTGTACAAATTGATGCTGATGGAAACATAACAGTTAATGGCAAAAAAGTGAACCGGATTTTGGTAGATGGGAAAGAGTTTTTTGGTAACGATCCAAAAATGGCTACAAGAAATCTTCCTGCACAAATGATCGATAAAGTACAGGTATCAGAAGATAAAGATGAAGCGGAATTAAACCCAGATAAATCTAAAGGCGATATAGGGCAGGTAATTAATCTTAAACTAAAAAAAGGTGTAAAGAAAGGATGGTTTGGTAAAGCATATGCAGGAGCCGGAACAGACGATTTATATGAAGCAGGTACAATACTTAATCTGTTTAAAGATACCATGCAGGTAAGCTTGTTAGGCTTTAGTAATAATCTTAACCGCGCAGGTTTTGGCTTTAATGATATACAATCGCTTGGTGGTTTTGGCAGGAGTGGAACAAATATGATAATGATGAATGGAACCGGGGGATTGAATATAAATGGTATTTCTTTCGGCGGATTGGGAGAAGGTATTAACCGTTCTACAGGTGCGGGAATAAATATGAACCATGTTCTAAAAAACGGTCTTACACTCAACAGCCAATATTTTTATGGGAGGTCAAGAAATGATATTCTTGAGAAAAACAACCGGCAACAGTTTCTTGGTGATACAACTTTTGTTACCCGCAGCACCAGGCAGGAAGTGGTAGTGAGTAATAGCCACAGAATAGCTTTCGGACTGAAGGGAAAGATTGACTCATTATCAAGGTTTGAATTTAAACCGAACCTCGCTATCACAGACCAGGAAAGTAACAAGCATACAGATTTTCTTAATTCAAATAACTTTAAAGGCCAACTTACCGGTAGCAACAATAAGCAATTACTTGATGGAAGTGATGTAACATATAATCACAGCTTACTGCTGTTTAAAAACTTCAGGAAAAAGGGGCGAACACTTAATCTTAATAATTCACTGAATTATGGCAAAGGGTCAATTGACCAGGTGAATAATGTGCTCAATACTTTTTATGAAACCGGCGGCACATCATCATTGGATCAACTTCGTGACAGGGAGACAAACAACTTCAACACAACGTTCAATGCTAATTATAACGATCCGCTCAATAAGCAATTCTCATTAAGGCTGAATTATGCGCTTACTTATTTTGATAATGCAGACGACCTTGCTACATTTATAAGAGACGCCAACGGTAAGTATGAAATACCCAATCTTTCACTTAGTAATGCTTTAAGCAGGAAAAGTTTACGTAACAGCTTTTCTGCCGGAGTAAACTGGAAATATAAAAAGTTCAACATCACTACTTCGGCAATGTTGCAAACACTTGACATCTACAATAACTTTAAGAATGCACAAGCAAAAGTAGATCAGCATTTTCAGTTCTTTTTGCCCCAACTAAATATCAACTGGAAAGAAATGACTTTTAGTTATAGTGTAAATGTATCGCCACCGAATATACAGGATGTACAGCCGGTTCCTGATAACTCAAATCCTTTATACATTACTTATGGCAACGTAAATCTTAAACCAGTTAAAAGCCACAACTTCTACTTAAACTTCTTTAAAAATATAACTGAGAAAATGTTGTCAGTTAATGCATACTTAAATGGAAACATAACTGAGAACGCCATTGCAAGAGTACGTAGTATTGATGCAAATGGGGTACAGGTATCAAGACCTGAAAACGTAGATGGCAACAGGAACTTTTATACCAATTTCAATATAAACAAACAATACAAGCTTAATAAGAAATTCCAGTTTAGTATTGGTGGCGGGTATAATGCAAACTATACAAAAACCTTTTTAAGCATAAATGGCAGGCAAGGATTTGGTAATTCATACAGCTTTAGGCCTGCAGGCAGAGTTAGCTTAAACTGGAGAGATATCATTGAATATAGCATTGATCACGGCCGCACTTTTGCAACCACAAACTATCAAAACAATATTTTTAATGATATCAATATCACAACGCATAGAACTAATACTGAGTTAGTGGTTCGTTGGCCAAAGAATGTTGTTTGGGAAAGCTCACTAGCCTATAATTATAATTCAAATGTTGCTCCAGGGCTTCAAAGAACATCTGCATTATTGAATGGTGGTGTCACTTATCTTTTCTTAAAAGACCAAAAAGGACAGCTAAAATTATCAGTTTTCGACCTGCTTAATGATAATATTGATCTATGGCGTTTTACAAGTGAGAACTCAATTATCGACAGGCAAATAAATATTCTAGAGCGATATTTATTGCTTACATTTACTTATAACATTCGAAACTTTAAAGCAGGTAAAGTTGGTGGCAGAGAAAGATTCTTTATGTTCTAAAAGGAATGTGACCTAAACAAGGCAGTTAATTATGGCTTTATAGTGAATGCAGGAACTAAACCTCCTGCATTTTTTTTGTTATCCGCCTGTAATAAAAAAGAAGCCCGTGTAAAAACACAGGCCTGATCAAAACTTTCAATGTACTATGAGAAAAATGTTAATGTCTGTTATTAGAACGACACATTAAATCTTTTATTGTACAGGAGTGAAAAATAATTTTTTGAACATGCCTCCGTAGCTAATTTTTATCTTTGCGGATGAATAATTTTGAGATCGTCATTTTCATAATGACCATTTTGATTGTGCTTTCTGCTTTTACAGAAAAGATCAAATTACCTTTTCCTATTTT
>DASVST010000546.1:0-1842 GCA_036387965.1 Segetibacter sp.
AAACGGAAAGGAATACCGATCAGGAGGTCGTGTTTATTATAGGTGTTGTTCCAGCGGAGCTGTGCAAACGATACGTGCTGCTGTGCATAATATTTTGTTTCTCCATAATAACTATCCTGCAGGTGATAGTTATAGGAAACATCAGCAAATAAATTCTTATTCAGCTCATAGTTTCCTATCAGTTCAAAACGATTGGTGTAAATACTTTCACCATAAATACTATCTGAGCCCCTGAGATTTTCATTCCATTGCAGTTCTCCTCCCCAACGATTTTCATAAACATACCTTGCTGCTAATGTTGCAGAACGATTGCTTTTCCTACCGAAGTTCCATTTATTGAAAACTGATAAGCGATTTTGTAACGTAACATCAGTGAAGTTGTCGTTGTTAATATCTCTTCTATTCCAGTAATTAAAGTAGTTGAAACCCAATACTGAAGTAGCATTATCCAATTTAAATTTAGTGGTTATATCAAAGTTATATTCACCGATACTGGTGGCAGATAGATCTGCCTTAAACATGTCTGCAGTTAAAGAATCTTTTGTGATAATATTTATCAACCCGCCGACTGCCTCGCTTCCATATAATGTTGACGCCGGGCCTTTTACTATTTCTATGCGCTTAACTAAGCTGTTTGGAATACCTGCTAAACCATATACTGTTGAAAGGCTGCTAACAATTGGCATTCCATCAATTAATATCATTGTGTATGGGCCTTCCATCCCGTTAATATGAATGTCGCCGGTATTACACACATTGCAATTTAGTTGTGGCTGAACACCATTAACCATTTGAAGACTCTCGAAAATATTGGGAGTGGGGTTCTTTTTGAATAGAACAGGCGTATAAACTTCAACTGGTATGGGACTTTCCATTTTACTCATTGCCTTCATGGTGCCACTTACTACAACATCTTCCATTTCTTTTGAAGATGTTTTCATTTGAATACTGTCAATGATGTTTTGTCCGTTTTTTATATAGATTTCCCTTACCAAATGACTAAAGCCTATACCGGATAAGTGAAGCTTTATTTTACCAACCTTCAAATCATTTAAAAAGAAAATACCTTCTTCGTTTGTAATCGTTCCGAGTTTCCTGCCCTCAACCAAAACCGAAATTGAGGGTATAGGAAGTCCATTTGAAAATATTTTACCGGTTAGTGATATCACCCCACTACTATCAGTTGCTTGCCCATTAGCTGAACCCGTAATAAGCAAAGCGCAAAGAAAAAACAGAAAATTATTTTTAGACATGTCTAAATTTATTATTAGACAAATGTAAGTAATATTTTTATTTCTGAGTGATATTAAATGTTTGTATTGGTGAGAGTAGATAACATGCTGAAGTGTGCGACGCAACAGAAGCTAAATAGCTTATCAGCTGCCGGATCCAAAAAGAAAAGTGCAACCGTAACCGGTTGCACTTTTTAAAATAGGATGAAAGGATTCTAGAACTTCGCTCCTATCGATATGAAAAATGTTCTTCCATCAGCTGGTAAAGCACCGGGACCGGGATACCCACCAGCACGTCTGGTAAAATAACGTTCATCAGTTAAGTTATTGATGCCAGCTTTTATATTAATACCTTTTGAAAACTTATATGATGCCGTAAGGTCTGTAACGGTATAAGATGGAATGAGACCATTTTGTGCATTTGCTGTGGGCTTTACAGTATTATTTGCGTCGCTGTACGTTTCTCCAACATGGCTAAGTTGTCCGGTTAGCAAAAACTTTTTATAACCTGCAGAAATACCTCCACGGAAAATATTTGACGGGGCATTCTCTACTTGCTTGCCTTTGGTAGCTGCATCTTTATGGTTACCACTATATTTTGCATCAAGAT
>DASVST010000547.1:0-7951 GCA_036387965.1 Segetibacter sp.
GTCCTCTGCTCGTAGTAGCACCACCTGCAGTTTCAGTAAAGGTTCCGGTTTTCAGGTCCATAATATAATTCCGTGCAGAGGAATCACGGTGTACTCTACGTTTCAGAACAAAATGCTCATCATCTATCCATCTTGCGACAGTATCCAGTGGATTAGAAAAATTTTTAGGTAGTTTATTCTTCAAAAGCTCTGAATAATCAAAATCTTTCTTCTGTGCTTCAGCAGCAAATGAAGTAATTGCAAATACAGCAACTAACAATCGTTTAAATCTCATGTGTATTTATTTGTTTTGAAAATGGAAATTAAAAAATATTGACCAAAGGCACTTTTAAATTACAACGTTGATCATCTTGCCTTTAACGTAAATGATCTTTTTTGGCTGCTTTCCTTCCAGCCATTTTTGAACAATTTCGTTTGCAATAACAAGTTGTTCAACTTCTGGTTGAGAAGCATTTAGTGACAAATTGATGTTCGTTCGTAGTTTACCATTTATGCTTACCGGGTAATCTTTTGAACTTTCAACAAGGTATTTTTCTTCGAGAGCCGGGTACGCCGCATCTAATACAGAAGCCCCCTCCAACCTCCCTGCAGGGGAGGCTTTAAGAAGTTGTTGATATAATTCTTCTGCAATGTGTGGAGCATAAGGTGTGAGTAATATTAATAAGGGTTCAAGGATTTCTCTCTTGCGACACTTTAGTTCTACAAGCTCGTTTACTGCAATCATAAATGTACTTACGGCAGTATTGAAGCTGAACCGCTCTGTATCATCTTCAATTTTTTTTATTGTTTTATGAAGGACCTTTAGCTCTGCAGGAGTTGGAGTATCATTTGTAACAATAAGTCCTTTTGTATCGTCCACAAACAAACGCCAGAACTTGCGGAGGAAGCGGTGAACACCTTCAATGCCTTTTGTGTCCCATGGTTTACTTTGCTCAACAGGACCTAAGAACATTTCATACATGCGGAAAGTGTCGGCACCATAACGTTCTACAATGTCATCAGGATTTACAACATTGTATTTTGATTTAGACATTTTTTCTCCTTGCACATCTACCACCAACAAATCCTCGCCCGTCGTTTGTTTCAAGTATTTATCAAAAACCACGTCTTGTAATTTGAACCCGGCAAAGTCCTCCCCAAAGATTTTTAAATACTTTTCAAGATTACTTTTTGACAACCTATATCCGCCGAGGCTATTATTTTCTATATAACTGTGAATATTTTTTAATCTTAACTGCATTACGACTGTCGGCTCATAAAACGTTTCGCCATTATGCTCTAGAGGAATTGCATAATCTATTCCACTTGGAGATGTACTGGCATATAATACTTTACCAGACCGTTTATGAACAGTAGGTCTTTTCGATTCATCAAAAACGTTCACCTCTGTAGGTTTAGATAAAGTTGAAATAACATTAATAAAAAAAGAAAAACTGGTTATCATCCCTTGGTTCACCAACTTTTTGTAAGGCTCATCAAAGCCAATATAACCTAAATCATATAGAGCTTTCGTCCACATACGGCTGTAGAGTAAATGACCAACTGCATGCTCTGTTCCACCGATGTATAGATCAACCTGGTTCCAGTAATCAGCAATTTTTTTATCTACAAAAACTTCATCATTGTTTGGGTCCATATAGCGTAAAAAATACCATGAGGAGCCTGCGTAGCCAGGCATTGTGTTCGTTTCTCTTTTGCCTCCACCTGGCTCTCCATTTACCCATTCAGTAATATTTGCTAACGGTCCTTCGCCTTCAGGTCCGGGGCCGTAAGTATCAACATATGGAAGTTCTAGTGGTAATTCATTTTCTTGCATCGGGTAAGCGACACCACCTTTATAAACAATTGGAAAAGGTTCACCCCAATAACGCTGGCGACTGAAACCTGCATCACGCATACGATAATTTACTTGTCGTTTGCCAATAGCCATCTCCTCCAGCTTGTTAATGACAATATCAATTGCATCTTTCATTCTTACTCCATCAAGAAAGCCTGAGTTTTGAAGCGTAGCTTCTTTTGTTGCATTAGCCTCTTCACCGGTGTATGCATCGCCAATAATGTTAGTGATGGGAATGTTGAAGTGCTTCGCAAAATTGAAATCACGCTGATCGCCACAGGGAACTGCCATTATTGCTCCTGTACCATATCCTGCCAAAACATATTCACTGATCCAGATTGGAATCTCACGACCATCGAATGGGTTCATTGCGTATGCTCCAGTGAAGGCACCAGTGATGGACTTGACTTCTGACAAGCGTTCTCTTTCGCTACGGCTTTTTACATAAGTCAGGTATTCATCAATAGCTTGTTTCTGTTCTTCCGATGTAATGGACTTTACCAACTCATGCTCGGGTGCAACTACCATAAAGTCTACACCGAAGATTGTATCTGGACGAGTGGTGTATACGTTCAGCTTCTGTTCTGAATTCCGGATGTTAAATTGGATTTCCGCTCCCTGGCTTTTACCAATCCAGTTGCGTTGCATTTCCTTCATTGCATCACTAAAGTCCACTTGCTCGAGACCTTGCAATAAACGGTCAGCATATTCTGTGATGCGCAGATACCATTGGCGCATTTTCTTCTTTTCTACCGGATGACCGCCGCGTTCACTTACTCCGTTTACAACTTCATCATTTGCCAGTACGGTTCCTAAAGCTTCGCACCAGTTTACTTCTCCAAAAGCAGAGAATGCGATGCGGTAATCCATAAGTATTTCCTGCTGCCTTGCTTCACCAAACGTTTTCCATTCTTCTGCAGTAAAGACCGGTGTTTTTTTATTTCTTATCTCAGATTTGTTTCCTTCCTTTTCAAATATGTCGATGAGGCTTTTTATTCTTTCAGTCTTGTTGATTTTCCTGTTGTACCAGCTATCAAATAGCTGAAGAAATATGTACTGCGTCCATTTGTAATATTTAGGATCGCTTGTTCGTACTTCGCGACTCCAATCGTAGCAGAAACCAATATTATCAAGTTGTTCGTGGTAGCGTTGGATGTTTTTTTCAGTAGTTACTACGGGATGTTGACCTGTTTCTATTGCATATTGTTCTGCGGGCAAACCAAAACTGTCGAATCCCATTGGATGCAAAACGTTGTAGCCTTTTAGTCGTTTGAATCTTGCATAGATATCGCTTGCAATATATCCTAATGGGTGGCCCACATGTAATCCGGCGCCACTCGGATAAGGGAACATATCAAGTACATAAAATTTCGGCTTACTGCTATCGTTGCTTACTTTATAAGCATTTGTTTCTTTCCATTTATTCTGCCACTTTTTTTCAATCTGTCTGAAGTTGTATTCCATCTAAAGGTCTCTGTTTGAGTTTGGACGTTTGTGTTTTGTAAATATTCTGCTGAATAATGTGATTAAAGTTGAAGAGTGCGACGCAACCGGAGCTTGATAGTAGTGCTACCGACGACCTCAAGAAAAACCTAACATATCTTTAACCACTTACCTGTAGCAAATGAATATTTTAGCAAAACAAACAATCGTTAAGAGTGGTGCAAATGTAAGGTTTTAGACCTCAAAACACTACATTTGCAGCCATTGTAAAAACCTAAAATAGTATGGCGCAGTTCGGTAAAGCATCTAGCAAAAGAAGTAAGCCCAGTTACATTTACAGCATTGTTGGTGTTGCACTTGTACTCTTAATTATGGGCATCCTCGGTTGGATATTCCTGAACTTTAATTCGCTTGGGAATAGCTTTAAAGAAGACATTCGCCTGAGTGCATATTTACGTACAACTAATAAAGATTCAATAAACCAGATACAACAATATCTGAACTCGCAGCCATATGCTAAAAATGTGCAGTACATAGACAAAGAGGGTGCAAAAAACATTTGGAGTAAGGAAGGCAGCAGTGAAGATTGGGCGAAGATCCTTGACTATAATCCGCTACCTGAGAGCATTGATTTTTTTGCAAAAGCAGAGTACGTAAATAAGGATAGCCTGGATAAAATTACCAGTAATATAATGGCTGTTTGGGGTAATCACATTGATGAATTGACGTACCCTAAAATGCTTGTTAATAACTTGAATGAAAGAGCATCTAAGCTTGGGTTGATATTTTTAGTCGTGGCAATTGTGCTTTGCACTATCGTAATTGTGAGTATAGATAATACGATAAGGCTTGCAATGTTCAGCAATCGTTTTCTTATTAAAACAATGCAGATGGTTGGAGCTACGCGTGGCTTTATTGCAAAGCCGATGAACATAAGAGCAATCATAAACGGGCTTATCAGTTCTGGCATTGCTATATTAATCTTGCTGTTATTGATCAGGTGGGCTGAAGGTCAGTTTCCACAATTACAAGCTATAAGAGATACGGAACTTACACTTATTTTATTTGGCGGAATGGTATTAATTGGCGTTGGAATTTCTGTTTTTAGTACACATAGAAGTGTAATTAAGTATTTGAAGATGAGCTTAGATGATCTGTATTAAGACGACAACCGTCCACCGCCGATAAACAACGGAAAGTTTGGTTGCGGAGCTCAGTGTGAATCCTCTGTGGTCATTTACCATAATTCTCTATCTTGCACCTCTTAAAAATACCCAATGGCTGAAAAGAAAGCTGCCCCGGCAAAAGTTAGTACAACAAAAGAACCTGTTTTAAAAAAAGCTACCGTAAGTGTTAGCGCACCTCTGTTTGAGAAAGAAAATTTTCTGTGGATGGGAATTGGTGCAGTAGTTATTGCAATTGGAATGATCCTGATGGCAGGTGGCAAAAATGAAAACGCCAACCAGTTTGATTATAATGTTGTATACAGTTTTAGAAGAGTGACTATTGCTCCTATACTGATTCTGCTCGGGCTTGCAATAGAGATATATGCCATTTTTAAAAAGCCGAAGGCTCAACACTAAAAAAATTTATTTATATACTTTAAGGCGATGAAATTTTCATCGCCTTCTTATTTTGAATACACCAAATGACAATTGTTGAAAGCATTATAATAGCCATAGTTGAGGGACTTACCGAATTTTTACCTGTGTCGTCTACAGGTCATATGATTATTGCCAGCTCTTTACTAGGTATAGCAAAAGATGATTTTACAAAATTGTTTGAAGTGGCAATTCAACTTGGTGCTATTTTAAGCGTTGTTGTTCTTTACTGGAAAAAATTTTTCGACTTTAAAAAGTGGCAGTTTTACCTAAAACTGTTAGTTGCAGTAGTTCCTGCCCTGGGGATTGGCTTTATATTTTCTGATTATATAGACGATCTTCTTGAAAGCCCCTTAACTGTTGCCATTAGTTTATTAGCAGGCGGTGTAGTGTTATTGTTTATTGATAAGTTATTTAAAAACCCGCTAATAAAGGACGAGCCTCAAATAAGTTTTGGAAAGGCTTTTATCATTGGCATCTGGCAGTGTGTTGCTATGATTCCAGGTGTGAGCAGAAGTGCTGCATCAATAATCGGCGGCATGCAACAACGGCTTACAAGAAATCTTGCTGCCGAATTCTCATTTTTTCTCGCAGTACCAACTATGGCTGCGGCGACAATTTATAAGTTATATAAAACACATACTGAACATCCTGAAATACTTGCTGATAAAAATAACCTTTTTCTTCTTGGCGTTGGTAATGTAGTGGCATTCGTTGTTGCTTTGCTTGCAATTAAATTCTTCATCACTTTTTTACAGAAGTATGGATTTAGAATGTTTGGCTGGTATAGAATTATTGCAGGCGGCATTCTTTTGATTCTTATTCTTGCAGGGTATAAATTAGAGCTTTAGTATTTCTTATAGGTTCTTCAATTTCGTACGAAACTGGAATAATAAAACTGGTATGTCTCGTGAAGAGAGGCGTACTAATAGTAGTAGAACTTCTGCACCTAATTAAGATATCAACCTGATTAAACACTTTTTTCTATATTGCTTCTTTATTTAACCCAATCCAAATGCAATGAAAAATGTAACACGCCTTATTTATCAAACTTTATGCATCCTGTTTCTAAGTCTCTTTTTTGCTTCGTGCAACCAGTTTGGTAAAGAAGTAAAAATTAAGAACAACAGTGTTTATTATAAAGATGTGACCGAAGCTGAGGCAAAGCGTGCAGGCGACTTCTTTTATAGTATCGGATATTTTAATGATTCAAATGATATAAGCATACAAATAACTAAACCGAAAGATTCGCTGCAACTACGCTTTGTTGTAGATAAGGAAAAGATCAAGCCGGAGTTCGATGAATCATATATGCTGATCGCATCAACACTCTCCGACAGCGTTTTTAATAAAGCACCTATTACAGTTTTTCTAGCTGATACTGAAATGAAGGATATAAAAAGAGTTGGCGTTGCACTTGCCGCAGCGGCAAACGCGGCAACGAACGACAATACCGGTTCTGCAACAAATGGTGATGTTGAAGCCATATTAAGATCAATAGAGCAACGAGCTGCTGCAATAGCAAGCAATGTAAAAGAAGTTAAAGGAAACAAATTATACTATGGTAACGATGTTGAAGTAGAAAAAGTAAACGCTTTAGTATCTTATTTAGATGAAGGAGGTTACTTTACAGAAGGCAGTGGACATATTGCTGTACTTCTAAAACAAAACAGTGGATATGTTATCAAAGAGGCATTTACCGATGAACAGATAGACAGCAAACAAACAACAGATGCATTAGAAAAAGTAGCTACATCAATCAAGCAGGCTTTATTTAATAACCAAAGCTTCAGCTTTGAAGTTTGCAACGTAAAGTTTGAACCACAGCTAAGCTTTATGCCAGGAGCTAAATAAATCCAGAAGAAATTTTTTGAAAAATGCATCACTCTATGTGATGCATTTTCATTTCTGACAGATCAAATGTTTAAAGCGGTGAGATTGAGGTTTCTTACATTATCTTTAAAATACCAAAACCAAATGCATGCAAACTGCACCTAAGAAAGTGATTAATGCGTGGGCAATGTACGACTGGGCAAACAGTGTATATAACCTGGTTATTACGTCTACAATGTTTCCCGCTTACTACGAAGAGGTAACTAAAAATGCAGCAACTAATGACGAGGTGCAGTTTTTAGGAAGAAGCTTTGTAAACACTGCATTATATAATTATGCGCTGGCGTTCGCTTTTCTTCTGGTCGCTCTCATGTCTCCTATCCTTTCGTCTATAGCTGATTATAAAGGAAATAAAAAAAGCTTCCTCCGTTTCTTTTGTACACTTGGCAGCCTTGCATGTAGTGGGCTTTATTTCTTCAATGGCGATAATATTTCATTGGGTATAATACTACTAATCGTAGCATGTATTGGGTATTGGTCAAGTCTTGTGTTTTATAATTCGTACTTACCAGAAATTGCTTCAAAAGAAGATAGGGACAGGGTAAGTGCAAGAGGATTTTCAATGGGATATATAGGAAGCGTCTTGTTGCAAGTAATCTGCTTTGTCTTGCTCTTTAAAAAAGATTGGTTTGGCTTGGCTGAAGACTCTGATGCGCTGCAAATTTCATTCTTACTTGTTGGTATATGGTGGTTAGCATTTGCTCAGATACCCCTGAGGGTGTTGCCGAAAGGCATACCCGCAGCAGTAAGGCCCCAACATGGTATTATTAAAAATGGCTTCATAGAACTTAAGAAAGTCTGGAGCCAGGTGATGAATCTGCCTGTTTTAAAAAGGTACTTAATCTCTTTTTTCTTTTTCAACATGGGTGTGCAAACTGTAATGCTTGCTGCCACTTTGTATGGAAAAAGTGAACTCCAAATACCTGTTCCTAATCTTATTATTGCAATTCTTCTTATTCAATTGGTTGCTATACCTGGCGCAGTATTAATCTCGAGATTGTCTGCAACAATTGGTAACCTGCAAGCGCTTATAATAACAGTTTGTGTATGGATTGGAATATGCTTTTGGGGCTTTACATTACCGGCAGGAGATGTGAACCAATTTTACGCCTTAGCTGCGGTAGTAGGTTTTGTTATGGGTGGAATTCAGTCTGTAAGTCGCTCAACTTATTCTAAG
>DASVST010000548.1:0-14866 GCA_036387965.1 Segetibacter sp.
GAAGTCGAAGGGTCGCACACTTCGAGGGTTGTGCTTACTTCAACAGGTTTCGTAGCGTAGACTAATTAAACCAAACTGCATAACCTTGTCTGCGTAAGTCCCATGCAAGTTTCTCTTCCATTGCTAAAGCCTGTTCACGGTTCATAGGTTTTACATTCAGGTGTTCGTACAAACTGGGACGAAGATAAATGCCATACTTCTCTACAACGTTTGCAGATAGCTTGTGACCTTTCTTGTTTATATAGCCTGTCTTATGTTGCTTCAATCTTTCCGCCGGTGTCTTACTGGTCATGCCCACATAAAGGCATTCCAGTACACCATTAAATTGCGGGTTAGCAGCCCTGAACTTTGCGTTTTCGTTAAACACTTTTTTTGATAATTCTACCACATAAACCTGGTAACACACACGAGGCATAGACTTAGACTTTTAATTTGACACATAAACTCTTCTTTTCTATACTTGTACCAAAATTTAATAAAAAGTACGATTATGAAGAAAGCCATATGTCTCCTATTAATGATCAGTACGATCAGTTCTGGATTTTGCCAGATAAAGACCAAAGAATACTACTTGAAAAAAAGTAAAAGGCAAAGTACAACCGGTTGGATATTATTAGGCGTAGGAACGGTTGCATTTATTGCCGCCACAGCAGCGGAGAAAAGTAAACCCAGTGATGGTAGTCTCTCCAATGTAGGAATAGGACTTGGTGGTTTTCTTGTTGGCATAGTTGGCATTGGTTCGCTTATTGGCAGCGGAACCAGTAAAAGTAAAGCCGCAAAATTGGCTATCGGAAATCAAAGAATAACGGCACCGGGTGCTGGCTTTAATGTACGTATGCAGCCAGCTGTTGGTTTAAAGGTCGGCTTATAATTCTTAAGCACCATTGCGGCACACATCCAAAGATTTTGACTCCTTGTCGCAATAGGAATTTTTAATGATTAAAACCAACAAGGTGGAGACTTAGCTTTTCTACTTTGAAAATAAGCATTATCGATTCTTATAAACAATTGCACGGTTGATGGTGATATGTAAGGGCGTGGTAGATCCTAAGTGAGTCAATCTTTCACCGGACACAGTCTCGGTTTTGTTTAATAATTAAGTAGTGCGGAACACTTAAACATGCGGGGTTAAAACATAGGGTTCGATTCTGACCCTTCACTTACTGTTATTCTTCCCGGGTACGATCCATCGCGATTGGCTACCCAAAGGTCTTCAGCATAAATAAACGCAATGGCATTTTTGCTGATGGTTGGCTGCCATAGCAACCGTGTATCGTTCGTGTTTTGTGCTGATAAAAATACAGGACTAATTACCAGCAGTAATGTTACAGCAAGTAGACAACGGAAGTTGATCATGTTTTTGGGTTTTGGTTTTGGCAAGAAAAAAAGCTTGCGCATTGAGCTTACTAATGTAGAACAGAATTCGGGGAGTTCAAAAACATATATTTTAACTGGGGGGTCGTGTGCATGGTTCGTTCTCCTGTTAACTCTTGCCTATAAGACGATGGTTGGCATTTTTTAAGAGAAGCCTTATATTGCCTTAATAACCCACCTAAAAGCCCTAAGCTGGATCGACATAAAAGTGGAGCACTAACAATTTACAAACGAATGGAAAGATGAATAAACGAGTGGAATGTTTAGGAGCGATAAAGGAAAACTGCAAAACGAAAAGTGTTTAACGCTATTGGAGCACCACGTTATATAACAAGAATAAATACAGAAATGTAAAACAACAAAAAATGTTGAATATAGAAAGTGAAATAAACAATATTAAAAACAATGAAAATTTAAAGAATTCTCTATTAGATTTTATCAATAAAATTGTTACTGACAAAAAACTAATTCTACCTACGAGCAGTTATAGTTTTGATAGCAGTTTAGTTGACAATGCAATTTTAAAAAATGAGAACGGAAATTATACCATTTTGAATTTCAATGTTGTTTCGCATTTTCTGTGGGAAGAATACACGAGCATATTAAATTTTGAAACAAAAGAAGATTTCAAAGAAAATGTGGAGTTTTTGACGAATATCAAGGACGATTTCAATTCCGATGGTTTCGTCCATAATTTTCATTCAGTCGAACAAGGATTATGGCGGATTGTAATAAAGGAAGCAAACTACAAGTTCAACTGTAGTTTTCATGAATATCTCGCTTCAATTGACAAAGCAAATGATTTTGATGAGCTATTTACGTTTATTGAAGCATATTCAAGTGAATTACCTCATTTAAGAATACCCTTAGAAATTCTTTACGAAAACTCTATTTTACTTTTAGAGTTTGTTAAAAGTGACGAAGCCTATAATTTGCCATTAGGGAGTATACTAAATGGAATAAAACAAAAGTGTAAAAATGATTATCCTTTAGGGTTAAAGTTATTTGAGTTAGCAACAAGTCAATCAGACATAAATGATAATATTATTTCTTCAACTGTTTCAGGATTGTATGAAGCTAAAAGAGAAATGTTCTATGAATCGCACTTAAAAAGCAAAGTAGATATTGAGAAAAATCTAGCTGCTATCATAACAGGGCTCTCACTAGTAAATGATATTACAGACAACGAATGTCAGTTATTCATAAGTTTATATGACAGATTTAAATCGCACCAATCACTTAGTTTGCCATTGCTATCTTTAATAATATCGATACTCAAAATATCAAACAATGAAAGTAAAGAGAAACATTCTAAAGATGGTTTTAAGAGATTGAAAGAGTCTATCAAAGAAGAAAATGTTGCATATTTCGTATTACATGGTATAACCTACATCGACAGTTATAACATGGAAAGATCTGATTTAATAGTTACCCTTATTGAACAGGAATATTTTACTGTTGACAAATATTTGAAAGCAATTGAACGTGTTTTCTGGCATTTGAGAGATATCGATTCATTTAAAAAAGTAATTCTTGCTATTGTAAAAAACAAGCCTTTTGAAAGGATTTCTAAACATCTTAACTCCGGTTTATCGAGAAGTGACAAAGTTGAACTGGATAGGTTTTTAATTGAGTTATTAACAGATAATGAGGCAAGCAAAAGATTCATGGGTCTTGACTTATTTAATAAGCTATCAACTTCTAGTCCTTACATATTTTCAATAGATATTTTATCACTATTGCCCATTACTCAATATAGATTATGGGTATCCTTGACCCAGGATTTCAAAGAGCCAAAATATTATATCCCGTCAATATTATCTTTGATTGACTCAAAAAGCGACTTAGTTAAAGAAAGTTTCCTATGCAAATTAGAGGAGCATTCAGAAGATTATGGAGGTCATATTATCGAAGTATTAGAAATGCATTTAGATAAGCAAAATACAAAGCATATAGAAGTGCTTGAAAGAATTAGGCAATACATGGTCGACTTTTATAGCACTTATATTAATCTTAAAGGTCCCATCAAAGAATTTAATCCCTACTACACAGACAATAAAGCAGTTCGACTGTTTAACGAACTTCATTTTAAAAAAATGAGTGATACAATTCATAAAGGAGCAGAAAAAAATAGTTTTTTAAGTGTTTTGGGCGCGGACACTGTTCAACTATCAAAAGGTGGAGGGTTCAGGTTTGGCAATAAAGGAGAAATATCAAAACTTGGAAGTTTCGCTTCAAGTTTTTCGTTGCCCAGAAGCTATTTTATTAATCACAATAAGTTTGAATTAGAACAAGGTTTTGAAATGCGAAGAGATTGGACAAATGAAGAATTTGAAACCATTCAAAACATCATTGATGATGAATAGCAATAATATCATAGTACGCGAGTATTTAGCTTCCCTTAAAGAAGATTCGGAACTAGATTATTTGTTTCCAATTCTACTAAACTTGATGGGATTTAGAATTGTGCAAACGGCGAAAGAAGCCAAAGGACAGTCTCAATACGGTAAAGACATTATTGCAATAGGAAAGGACGATAAAGACGTAATTCACAAATGGTACTTTGAATTAAAAGGGTATTCAGATAGAGATATTACAGAAGCAAATTATTCAAAATCTGATGGAATAAGAGAATCGATAATAGAAGCAAAAGATACTGTGTTTAAAGATTCTACTATTCCAGAGTTTAATAAAATGCCTTCTAAAATTGTTCTTGTACATAATGGGGTTCTTAAAACAAATATCCGACCCACATTTGAAGGATTTATTTCGAGGGAGTTTAAAGAGGAGGAATTCGAACGTTGGGATATTTACTATTTGACGGATTTATTTAGCAAGTATCTATTTAGTGAATACTTACTCTCTGATGACGAAAGTAACAGATTATTAAAAAAAACCTTGGCGTTCTTAGACACTCCTGACAATGACTACAGAGATTTTAAGGAATTGGTAGCCTTGCAGTTTAAAAAAGTAGAGGATGTCAAGAGTAGAGCGTTCATAAAGTTGTTTGCGACTCTTGGGTTATTGAATTCTTTAATTTTGCATTATAGCAAGGAAAATAATTATTTAGAGCCAGCAAAAGAGTGTTCTAAATTTTTAATTCTTTACACCTGGAACTGGATTCTGAAAAAGAAGTTAGCTGAAAAAAGATCTGTTATCGTAGAGTATAAGAAATTGCTTGACAGACAATACGAGATATTTAATACTTACTTTAAGAAGACATTTCACGTAGCGAAAATTAGGAATGGTCTTTTTTCAGAAAATGGCACTTTTTATGAGAAAATTGGATACCCCATTCGATGTTTTAAGTATCTAGAAGATATAATCTATTATTGTAGATTAAGGGGCATTAGGTCAAATCCAGATGGGTTATTCAGGCTAAAAAATAAACAAAAAGATCTTATCATTAACTTGATTAATAACAATGATGGTTTTGAAAGACCAATACTAGATAATCATTCTATAGCAATCATTCAACTATTTTTATTTTTTGGAGACAAAAATGGCAGAAGGAAAAAAGATGTCGATTTTATCTTTGACTACATTTCAAGCATAGTGGCAAGCCTAAAAGTTGAAAAGATTAGGCATAATATTCAACCTGAACTTCATAACAACATTGATTTGGTTATCGAAGCTGTAGCAACGGGAATTAAACCATCTGAATATTGTGATAGCTCTTCTATTCTTATTGCTATTTTGTTAGAGTTAAGCACTGTGTTTAATTCAAAGGAACTTTTTAGCGAGATTCTCTCGTTCATCGATGATAAGCTAAGTTTACAAATCGTTTCTATTGACTCTGAAAGCCTTGATAACGTAGAGCAACTACTCTTCGAAAAACACCTTCACGAGGAGTACTACGTTGAGTGTATTGAAAGAATAAATAATGGATTAACCCTTTTAAAAGCTGATGGAAATTTTGAGGGATTTAAAAAATCCACTGTAGAAAAGAGAGAGCCGTTGAAACACTTTATCACTGATACGATTGGACTTTCTTGCATTCGTTACCTTGCACATAGTTATTTCAAAAATGAGATACTGCCCGAAGAGTGGCGGCAATATATTAATAATTGATATGTTCATTCTGGCTGATGTTCATTAGTCGTACCTACGTGCCGTTCTCCCCAAGTGTTCCAAAAGCCATACATTGTTCTAGGTCTTAGTGCAGCGAGACATTGAACTAACAGAGAAGGGGAGCTCAAAAAATAATAATTGGTGGGGTCATCAAGGTAGTTAGGAAAAGGTAAACTCTGTAGAACGAATGCGCTCCCTAAATTTTAAAGTTGTCAGGTGTGAACGCAAGCACATCTGTTATTACTTGTTCCTTTAATTTTCTGTTTTTAAGCCATCGCTCCTTCCAATAATCTACTAAGTCTTTTTTTGAAAAGTTATTAAAGAGTGGCTGCTTTGTCTCGTCGTTCAAAAATCTCTTATAATCTTTCGAAAGTGGGACAAAGTAAATGTTGCGTTTAAAACTATGGCGCAATAGGAAATCACTATCAAAGCCTAACAAGTTCCCAGCGGTTCTAATTACTCGCATTATCCAACTCGGTCCATCTCCAAACTTGTGTCCTATTGTAATACCTTTTGATTTTAGAAACTTCAGCATCAACTGTATCGTTGCATCACTCAAATGTAGAGATCCAAAACCTTTAGTTTGTCCTATCGGTAGATAAAGTAATTCGCCATCATATTTAATACGGTTGTACTGTGAACTATCACCGTATAAACTAGTCGTGAAAATACCAACAAGCTTGTTAGCTGTCCTCTTTTCAGTTAAAGTAATCTGGTCTTTATATTTCACTCGATAAATTTCTCTTACTTCATTTGAAGCTAGTAAATAAGAAATTAGTTTGCCACCTAAAAGATAATTGTATGGTGGCACAGCACCAATAACATATGCATCCAGAGTATAAATAAGGTTTTTTGTTCTCGTTGCTTTATCCCACCCAATCCATTCATCTCTTTCTGGAATGTGTATAATGGGACTGCCTAATGCTGCAATTCCAATCACGGGGTTATTAGGTAAAGCCTTATCCCTAATAATTAATTTGATTCTCCTGCCAACATATTCGCTATATGGAGATGACCAATAGTAGCGAAGTATCTTAAAAAGACTATGTTGCTTTTCCGTCTCGCACACTTCAATGACCGGGTCTATCTCAGATTGCAAAACATCTACTCCATACGCCAAATTCTTCCTCGCAACTACGATGTTTGTTTCAATCCAATTTCTATGTTTACTTATTAGCTCATTTCTTTTATATGACATAGATTTCCTTATTACTTCTTTGTCATAGGTATCAGGCGGAACTAATGTTGGATAATCATTTTTTTTGCTTGGAAGCTTGAACTTCCAATTTAATCTCTCAAGATCCCTTCTTATACTGTTTATCACTTGCTCCTCAATTGAAGGCTCAACTAATTTAATAGCCGCAAGATTTTCTTCTTTAAAGTTGTTAGGTAATAATAATGCTGATGCTGCCATGTTTAAACCTTAAAGTTGGTCTTTAGAAAACTGAAAATCAGAGTAAACGTTTTTGTGAACCAACTTTTCGAAGTTTACTATTTTAAGCGGCAAAGCAAATGACTGGTCAGCTGTTACCATATAGCAGTTTCCTCTTATGGTTTCAGTTTGGATAAATCTGGAAATTACACCATCAAAATTGATATTTGACCGTACTAATGCTTTTATATCATCAGTATTGCCTAAATGAAAAGTGAAAAAGTTTTCTGCCTGCGTTCGGATTTCCTCTGAGATTGCTGAAGGTCGTTGTGTAATAGCAATTAAACCTAGTCCAAACTTTCGTCCTTCCTTCGCAACTCTAACAAAAGGGTTTGCATTCGATTTGACAAACTCTTCAGACAGCACATTCTGCGCTTCTTCAACACACAATACCGCATTTACAATCTTGTCTTCTTCCTGTGAAGTGAAGTGTTCCTTGTTATTGTCAAACAGCTTTCTCACCAGTATTGTTGAGAGAATGCTGGCCTCCACATTATCTCTTAATGAAAGGTCTACAACAACTGTTTTCCCAGCTTTTAGTTGGGAAAAAATATTTTCTACCATGTTTGATTTTGAAGAATGCACGCTATGTTCTGCTTCATCAATTAAATTACTAACTCGCTTCCTTATTGCCATCACCGTTTTTCTTGCACTCACATCTTCTTTCTCAACTCCTTTCGTATCTACTTTGATATCGCCAAAGAAGTCTGCAAAGTCTCTATGAATGTTTTTAGGGTTCTTAATATAGTCATCAATATTTTTCAGAAAACCCTTCGTTTGACTGCTGTCCAAATAGAGTAGGAAAGATTTCATTACTTCAGAAAATCCTGCACTGAATGCAAGTATATCACCAATAGTTAAATGCTCGTGCATGTTTATCTGAACCCTTCCACCAAATGTGAACTTTCCATTATAAATCGGAAGTAACTTCTTATCTGTATATAAAACCAAATTGTCTTTTATTTTTTGTTCATCTATATCAGCCAACCCGTAAGTCTTCCGACCTCTGAAAGCGTACTCACCATTCAAATCAAAAATCAACTTGCCATAGGTAGTATCTGAAACCATGTGATATATCATTGCTTTCATGAGGTTGGTCTTACCAAAACCAGATTGAGCAAAAATCATAGTTCGTTTTTCTTTCAGTTTTTGAATGTCAAATAATATCCAACGATTATCATCTTCCTTAAACATTATATCATCGCCTATGCACAATTTGCCAATTTTAATTCCTTGCTTGTTTACTCCATTTAAGATTGTCTCAAATTCCCTGGGAGTTAAATGTCGGGCATGATAGGAAACTGTTGGCAAGCGTCTCACAGCAGTACTGAAGTCAATGCCGTTTGAACTAAACTTTCCAAGCAATTTGATCTTGTACGTGTAGCTAAACATTTTCTGCTTGTCTCTTTCAGAAAGTTCTCTTTCGGCAATTCGTGCATAATGTACCGCTACTAGTGTTTTATCTTGCGATCGAAATATGGGATCTTCGTCATAAACTTCTGCTTCAACCCTTGCAAGAAACTTTCCACCATCTTCATCTCTGGGAGTTAAAACGATAAAATCACCCGTTTGTGGGCTTTCTTTACTGTCTTGATAAGACGAGTAGATAAGCAAATGGTCATGTTCTCCAGTTGTTTTTTGACCATACAGAACCCCAAAATCTTTTCTATCTGACATGAATATTATTTTTTATCAAAAAGCCGATATAAGTGAAATGCGGAAAAGAAACCAATACTGATTGCCAAAAGCGATTGAAACATTAAACTCGGACTAAAAGAGCCATCTAGATCAAACTTATCAGTGAGAATTTGTGCATATGCGACAGATAAAGCGGCAAGCACGGAGTAAAAAGCAAACCCAAAGCTTCTTTTATTATTTTTAGATAACTGAATTTTGACGGTGGTATCGACCGTAGGCTCAGAGGTCGTTGGGTTTGATGCCGTTAATGCAAGCTTTACAATTGTTGCAAAACTGAGGTATGCAAATGAATTTGATGATGCAAGAGTTTGTGTGAAAATGCTTAATGTCCGGTTATCTCTCCGTGCATCAACATCTATAGTTTCTGGTGCTACAACCTTCACAAATTGTTCATTCATGGTCATAACCTTTAAACTATGATAATTGTTTGAGGTGCTGGATTCAGTATCGTAAAAATCCAGATGTAGATTATAACTGCTCTCATCTTTGAGCTTATAAAAACTCTGATTTTCTAGTGAGTTATACTCAGCAGGTATTAAAACGCCCTTCAAGTCAGTGATCTGAAACTTGTAAAATAAGTAGCTCAGGAAACTTGGCTTGATCTCTTCGATTAATTGATGCCAACTGATTGTATTTCCGGAACTTAATTCAATTTCAGCGACAAATTTGTTAGGAGGCTTAGTCGTTATTGCAGGATTAGCTATATTGTACGACTTAAAATCGCCAAGTTTCAAATAGAAGTGAACAAGTCCGGTATCTAGTGACTCGACGCATGATTGTATGGTCACTTCTCTAATTGAACGATTTGAAATCGATCTTAACGATTCATCAATTGTCAGATCGTTACCCATTGATAGAAATATTACCCCTTCTTTTCCAACAAAGGTCAAAGGGTTCCCTTCTATGTGAACAGGCCGATACCTAAAGTGTAGGACAAAATCTTTTGGATATGACATTGCCCTAAAGACATCCCGTTTATAAAGGGGTCTTGCATCTGAACTAAAGAGACATATCTTTTTCATATAATTGTTTTAGAATCTTTCGTGTATGTCAAGAAATAGATTTTCAATATCTACGTGGTCCATTCGTTGGTCCTGATACAGCGAATATTTTACCCTTCGCACTATTTCTTCATTGAAGTGATTTTTTAGCGTAACAAAATTGTGGACTTCGACAAGTGGATAAGGATAACCTAAGATATAATGCTCTTGCGTTAGCCTTGTTAATTCGTAGAAAACATGCTTGACGGCATCTACATTACGTTTCTGTTGCTTAATCTCACTAACCGACATCCCTGCATTGATCCCTGGAATTACATCTAAAACATTCAGGTCAATAATAACCCAATCATAATTCTGAAGTTTTTCTACATAATCTAATCTAGCTGAAAAAAATAATCCGAAACCCCTTCCATTGTTATTTATACGAGGGTCAGCAAACATGCTGGTTTTAGTCACACTCGGGATTGTTCCTTCATTCACTTTTCTCTTCTGCTCAACATCTGGGTAAGCGTGAAATAAAATATAATCTGGAACTTCAAACCAACAACACAATTTTTGCCACCTAGGATTTTTGGTTATAAAAGGGTATTTAGGTTTCAGTTCTTCTTGCAAATGACTGTCAATGTTCTTATATGTTGAAGACAGTTCCATTTTGACAGCAGAGTTCTTCGTAATTGCCACGATAAACACTCCCTTCTGACTAAGATGTTGAGCAAGTTTTACCAAATACTTTTGCTTGATGTTGTTTGAACGCAGTGTTCCGTCTCTTAATATAAAATCGCCCTTTTGGATAAGGGGAAGATTAGATATTTCATAAACTAAAGACCATTCCAAAATCTCTTGGCAGAAACTTAATAGTTTTGAAAGTGTGGCTACTATTATTTCTTTGTTGAATGGAAAGACTTGGGTTTCATCTGCTCCCAAGAATGCTAAGAAAGCTTTTACAGGTTCTAATGAAAGTAACTCATCGAAAATAGCATCCTTATGTTCATCGTTCGTGATGAGAATGTTGTTCGGATAATATGCTTTTCCTAAAATAACCGGGTCAGTTAAATCATTCATCCGAACTTGTTTTCCTTCTTGGAAACACACGTAGCCTGCGGTATAAATCCCAACGCACAAACCGTTATAGAATTCTTTGCTGTTGTAGCTGCCGTCAATTGCAAAAAAGTGTGCCTTCGATTTATCGATTTGATCAAAAGGCAAGATTTCGAAATAGTGAGGTGTTTCGGTTTCTCCGTCAATCGTGATTATAGGAATCTTGGAGGGTCTATTGTTCCTTTCATTGATATGTTTTGCAACAATCTCAATCGTCTCATCTGGAATTTCTTTTTTGTTCATATTATCAGATGTATCAATGATAACAATTTCAAGGTTGTGTCGCTACTGAAGTTATTAACACTACGTGGGGAATTCGCTTTTTTGAGGGTCGGCTTTGTTAACCTTAATCAATTGAAGATGGATAAATGTAATTGAACAGATTTCCCGCTACAGTGTAATTAATAATGTAGTCCAGCTAGTATAATAATTTGTCTTCTTAAATTAAAACCTCAATGAAGCCCAACAACTTTGTCTTTAACCTGCTGCAAGGCATCTTCACTATTGTTGGTCTTGTTCTTATCACCATCGGCTACTTTTCTGCGCCGGGCTCCACAACAGATGATGGCTACCCGCTCAATACCTTCCTCTATAGCCTCGGTGGTTTCTTTATCGTTTGGCCGGTGGTGTTGTTTGGTGTTATCCGCTACTTCTTTAAGCGTGCTGCTGCAAGGCGGGCATGGCTGGTAGAGAATGGCATAAAAGGTAAAGCCCGTGTACTAAACATGCGTGGTACACACATTTACATAAACAAGGTTCCACAAATGGCAATGGACCTGCAAATAACCACCAGCCTCGGCGAACGCTACGAAACAACACACAAGACAGTTGTACCCATGCAGTACTACAACATCATTCGCCCCGATGCAGACCTGCCGGTGTATATCGATCCCAACAACAAAAACAAACTGTTCATCGATTTTCAACAGGCATGGATGGAGATAGCGAGAAAAATCCTCCGAAGTAAACTGTTAAGTATGCGTGGTGGCTGTTTGTACACTATCAAATATTTTACATATTTGCGGCAAAAAATACGTTACCACCAACATGTAATGCAACACGCGATTCATGAAAAACCTGCTAGTTATTATTCTTTTGTTGTCTATCTCTGCCTGCAGAAAGAAACCACCCGTTTACCCGACAAAACAATTTGAGCAATTCGAATTTCATGGGCTGACAAATATTGACTCTCACCGCATGTTCACGAAAACAGGAGAAGTAAATAATAGCCCTGTTGTCGCTAAATACGCAACTGAATATTCAACATATTTCTACAGCCCTACGGTTACTTTTCCGGCAACCGGTTTCAGAAGTTTTTCTTTCGTGAGTGACGATAGCATCATCAATACCAGTATAAACCCAGTAGCTGAACTTAAGAGGACTGTTATAAGTGATTATGACGTATTTACCGGTAAGTTTTCCGTTCCTGTAAATGATACGAACGCCTTAAATCTGCACTTGGGTAAATACAAACTTTTTAAGTATGCAACTACTCCCCTCGGCTATACTTATTTAGAACTGAACGATCCGGCGGCTATTCTGAAGAAAGTGAACGACAAAGTTTACGTGCCGTTCGTTCGTTACATCGTTGTTTCTACCGGGCAAAATACATTTTCGTTTGTCGCTGACAGGTTCAATAACGTATTTGACGCAACAGGAATTAGTAAATTAGGCACCCGCGATACTTTGCTTATCCAAACCTTTGATGTGGAACTTAGAAGGAAGTTATAAGTGCAGCTCATTTCTTTTTGCCTTGATGCAAAAAGAAACAAAAAGATCAAGGCTGCAGGAAAAGAGCTAAAATTTATTTCATTCCGTTACATGGAAAATGCTAAAGCCCCACATTGACTTTCCATCATCGAAGACTAACCTGAACATCATTTAAAGCCGAACATCTTCCATGCTTAACACGACACGAAATCAATTTCTTAACGCTCTTTTCCTGAGGCCGGCCAATAAGAAAAAGCAGTAAAACTTTAAAGTATTTGAAGTAGCAGGAAGTAGGGATTGTCAGGCTGAGCTTGTCGAAGCCCCTCGATTCAAGCACACCAGGAGATCCTGAATCAAGTTCAGGATGACGTGGAATGTTTCTATGCATCAAGGTACAACTGCTCTTCACCACAGTACTACAAAAGCCAATTGAAATACCCACCGGGAAGGGGATGTAATCCTTCCCGGTTGTCTTTTTTTGGTTCTTTTTTGGACAAGCAAAAAAGAACAAGCAGGAAACAGGTTAGACAATACTAACACGCTTAATGCAATCAGCAGATTGCTTCCCCGAATCAAGTTCGGGGCGGGCTGTTCCTCGCAATCACGCCATATTAGTTGTCAGGCTTAGCCCCGAAAGTATCGGGATGTTCCACTTGTCGAAGACCGGTAATGCAAGCACACCATGAGATCCTGAATCAAGTTCAGAATGACGGAGAATATTTTTGACTTTGTTGGTGTTTTCACCAACAAGTAAACACCAACCCCGGCTAACGGTACGAAGCAACTCACAAGACTGTTGTACCCATGCAGTACTACAACATCACTCGCCCCGATGCAGACTAAATACTTTAGACCGATTTATACAACAAGTTCAGGCAGTCCCCCAACGCCATTAAGATTGTCATTACCGTTTATTTTCCGCATCTTTAATTCATCACAAATACCTTTATAAACTCTAAAGAACTTTCACATGCGATTGCTAAGATTATTCCTTCCATTTTGCTTTCTATGTACCGCCGTTATACTTCCCTCTAAAGCCGAAGCTAAGGACGACAATCCCTTCCTTGTTGGAAGCAACGTTCCTATTGATTATGCAAACGTAAAAGCAAACCACCTGGAGGAGTATGCCAATGTCACACTCAAAGATGTGTTATCTAGAGTGGCTAAAATCAAAGCAGAAAAAACACCTACATTTAAAAACGTGTTCGTTGCTATGGACGATGTAAGTGATAAGATGCGTACAACTTCCAGCAGCTGTTTTATGTTCTACTGGGTGTCAACTGATTCCGCTTCCCGTGCTAAGGGACTTGCAGCTAATCAAATGTTGGACTCCCTATCAACAACCATCTTTTCTGACAAAGCAGTATTCAAAAAAATGCAACAGTTTGTTGCGTCACCAGCTTACAAGCAATTGAAGGGAAAGGACAAAAATCTTGTTGATGACATGGTTAACAACTTCAAGCAATCCGGTGTAAACCTCGATGCTAAGAAGCAAGCACAATTTCAAAAGCTCAGCAAAGAAATCACTATGCTCTCTTCTGAATTTTCCATAAACATGAATACCTCTAATGATAAATTGATACTCGACGAAGAAGGTGCCCGGGGACTTCCGGAGAAGTTTAAAGCAACGTATAAAGTAGCCGGTGGCAAGTATGAAATTCCTATCATCAATTCAACCAATGCCCCGTTAATGAGCAACGCGGATAACGAGGAAACAAGAAAGGCATACACTATGAAGTTCGGTAACCGGGGCTCCGACAAAAACTTAGCGATACTAGACCAGCTGGTGCAAAAGCGCCATGAATTAGCTGTGCTAATGGGTTATAAATCGTATGCTGATTATTCGCTGACCCTTAGAATGGCGAAAAGCCCGGCAAACGTTTGGAACTTTCTAAATGACCTTGTTGAGCGTAGTAAGTCAAAAGCAAAAGCAGACATCTCCCTCCTTCAAAATGAAAAGAAAAAAAGTACGGGCTACAAAATCAGCGATGTTTTACAACCGTGGGATATTAGCTACTACCGCAACCAGATTCTTAAAAATGAATACCAGGTAGATGCTGAAAAAGTAAGAGAATATTTCCCTATGAAGGAAAGCCTTAAAGGCATGTTTGAAATCTATCAGAACCTGTTAGGTCTAGAATTTAAAAAAGTAAACAATGCATCCGTATGGCACCCGGAAGTAGAAATGTATAACGTATATGAAGGCGATAAATTAAAGGGCAGATTTTATTTAGACCTTTTTCCACGCCCCTATAAGGAGACCTGGTTTTATTGCGTGCCTCTTAACTCAGGCAAAGCAAAAAGTACAGGTTACGAAGTTCCTGTTGCAATGCTGTTAGGCAATTTTACAAAGCCTACAGCAACGCTTCCCTCAATGCTAAGTCATGGCGAGCTGCGTACGCTGTTTCACGAATTTGGTCACGTTGTTAATGCCGTGTCTTATCATGGTGATTACTCATCGCAGGCTGGTAGCAAAGAAGAT
>DASVST010000549.1:0-5837 GCA_036387965.1 Segetibacter sp.
TATGTTGTGGAGGAACCTCAGATACGTATTAATCCAAGCATTGTTTCTGTAACAGATGATAGGTTTACAGTGAAAGCAAATATCTATAATATTGCAAAAGCCCCCAGAAATGATTCTGTCACCATCCAGTTTAAAAGGCAATATCCCGATGGTTCTACTGAAATTATATTGAGCAAAAAAGTTAAGCCAATACGTTTTGTTGATTCATTTAGCATAGAGATACCGATTGTTGCTCTAAGAGATAAAGGAGAAAATAAAATAACAATATCAGTTGATACTGATAATCGCTTTAGTGAAATAAGTGAAACCAATAATTCTGCAACAAAAAGCTTTAGCATTTTTGAAGATGAATTGACACCTGTTTACCCCTATAATTTATCGATCATAAATAAATCGACTGCTAGGTTAGTAGCATCTACTGCCAATCCACTTGCAACTAGCCGACCTTATGTGATGGAAATTGATACTACCGAAAGATTTAATTCTTCCATGAAAGTTTCAAGAACTGTAACTTCTGTTGGAGGTATAATAGAGTTCGATCCGGGTATTACTTTTACTGATAGCACCGTTTATTATTGGCGTGTTGCTCCTGTATCTGCAACAGGGCTCCCCAGATGGAATAATGCATCTTTTGTATACCTCGCTGGTACAAATATGGGCTATAACCAATCTCACTTCTATCAGCACCAGAAATCAGGTATGCAAAGAATATATCTTGATTCAGTCGATAGAAGATGGAAGTACAGAACCCGAGAAACAAACATGTCGATTATACACTCTGTCTACGGTGTAAGTGGCACAGATGACACGGAATTCAGTATTTCTCTCAATGGTCGAATTGTTACTAATAGTGCCTGCGTTGGTCATTCAGTGATCTTCAATGTGTTCGATCCTGTTTCAATGAAGCCTTACATTAACCAGGCTGTACCTTCTACTACTGCAAGTGGTGCACCAGGTGGTTTTATGAAGAGTGGCCCTAACTGTAAAGATTTACGAGAGAGTAATTTTGAGTTTTCATATATGAGCGATAGTAGCCGCAGAAATATGAGAGATTTTATGGATTGGATTCCGGCAGGTGCTTATGTTACTGCTCGGTTAATTGCTGATGCGCCTTATGACCAAAATCCATTTGCAGCTGAATGGAAAAACGATAGCCAGATCTATGGTGCCGGTAATACTTTATATGACAGGTTAAAAAATGCTGGGTTTGCTGATATTGATTCTTTCAATCATCCACGTATATGGGCGTTTGTTTATAAAAAGAACGATGCAACATTCTCACCTGTTTCTAAGTTCAGTGTCGGTTTAAACAGGATAACACTTAATTTAAATTTACCTTCTCCTGATAGTTTAGGTATTATTACTTCTCCAAAGTTTGGTCCTGCTACATCGTGGAAGCAAATAAAATGGAGGGGCTCCAGCAGCGAAACAACTGCAGGTGATAATCCGGTTGTAAATGTCATAGGTATTACTTCCACAGGTCGTGAGGATACATTATTCAGGTTGAATAGAAATCAACAGGATTTTGATATTACTTCGGTAAGTGTTTCCCAGTATCCATTCATGAAGTTAAGTATGAACAATGTGGATGCTGTCAACTTTACGCCATACCAATTAAGGTATTGGAGAGTAAATTATACTCCTGTACCTGAAGGAGGTTTAGCGCCAACAATAACTTACACTGCAAAAGATACTTTGGAGGTTGGAGAGAAGCTTAATTTTTCTATAGCATTTAAAAACATAAGTGATGTGCAGTTTGCCGACAGCATAAGGGTTAAGGTGATTGTTTACGACCGAAGTAATGTTGCCACAATTATTCCTGTTGCTGCTAAAAAACTCATTGCCCCGGGCGAAACAACAATTATATCTGTTCCTATTGATACCAAGAATTTTTCGGGGATGAATACATTATACGTGGATGTTAATCCTGATAATAATCAACCGGAACAATTTCACAGCAATAACTTTCTTTATAAAAACTTCTTTGTAAGGGGCGATACATACAACCCTTTAATGGATGTGACCTTCGATGGTGTTCATATCTTAAATGGTGATATAGTTTCATCGAAGCCCCAGATTTTAATCAAAGTAAAAGATGAATCCAAGTTTTTAGCTTTAGATGATACCTCTTTAGTTACCGTTTTTGTACGTTATCCCGGTAGTAATTTACGCCGCTTTGCATTCAATACAGATACCTTGCGTTTTATACCTGCAGATGTAAACTCAGGCAAAAACGAGGCGATGATTGAGTTTAGTCCTGCGTTTTTACAAGACAGTGATGGGGATTTTTATGAGCTTGTTGTTCGTGCGAAAGATAAGAGTGGCAATGCAGCAGGAACTACAGAATACAACGTAAGGTTCCAGGTGTATAACAAACCGATGATCACGAACACATTTAATTATCCGAACCCTTTTACCACATCAACCGCATTTGTATTTACAATTACAGGAAGCCAGGTGCCACAAAATATAAGGATACAAATACTTACTGTTACAGGTAAAGTTGTAAGAGATATTACCAAGGATGAGTTAGGGCCTTTGCATATTGGTCGCAACATCACAGAGTTTAAATGGGACGGAACTGACCAATATGGACAGAAGCTCGGTAATGGTATTTATTTATATAGAGTGATAACAAATCAAAATGGAAAATCACTCGAAAAGTTCAGCAATACAGACGCATTTGGTGATAAAATTAATACTGACAAGTACTTTAATAAAGGATACGGTAAGATGTATTTAATGCGGTAGAACATAGTTAAAGTGAAAGGGGAGACGACAACAAACGTGAGAATGTCACATCTCAAACGTCACGTCTCTCGTCTCACGATACACACACAACAGCAGCATGAACGAAGTTGGCATCGGCAGCCGGGTTTTTAATTTTATAGTTGATACACTTATTATATGGCTGATTAGCTATGGGTTGTTTAAGTGGTATAATTTCTATGTCTATTACTATAACTTTCAGTCGTACCAGTTTTACCTGTTTTTTTATGCTACGCTGTTCCTTTATTACTTCGTTTTTGAAAGCTTGTTTAGCAGGTCGCCGGCAAAATGGATAACACTTACACGTGTAAGAAATGCTGAAGGAAAAAGACCAGCATGGTACCAGGTTTTACTACGATGCATACTCAGGCTCACTATTATAGATCCTTTTTTTATACCTTTTTTACAACGACCGCTGCACGACGCTTTAAGCAAGACAAAGGTGGTGGAGGCGTAGGTTGCTGAAGCTTTTGCTGCCGTACAAGTGAGTGACACAACCATACTAAATAGAATTACTACTGCTGGTCTCAAATGTCTTCTTCCCTAATTTTAAATGAAAAATACACTTCGGTAGCTTGTGCTACCTTTGACAATCAAGTGAAATAACATGGCTAAAATTGGAATTAATATAGCAACAGGAAGTTTGCAAAAAGAGGAGATGATTGTCGGGATTGATCTTGGCACAACCAATAGTCTTGTAGCAATTATACACCCCGAAAGTAAAGTGCCTGTAGCATTGAAGGAACATAACACCAGCAGTCTTGTACCAAGTATCGTACACTTTGGTGAGTCAGGAATTGTGGTTGGTGAAGAGGCAAAGAACTATCTTATTTCACAACCTCAAAACACCATTTTTAGTGCAAAGCGGTTGATGGGAAAAAGCTATAATGATGTAAAAGAAAATGCATCATTTTTCACATACAAAGTAATTGACGACAATACCGAAAGTCTTGTAAAGGTTCAGGTGGGCGATACATTTTATTCTCCCATTGATCTGTCATCTTTCATATTAAAAGAGTTAAAACATCGTGCAGAACATATTTTAAAAACACCTGTCACCAAAGCCGTCATTACCGTGCCTGCATACTTTAATGATGCACAGCGGCAGGCAACACGTGATGCAGGAAAATTGGCAGGATTGGATGTTCTTAGAATTATTAATGAACCTACTGCTGCAAGCCTGGCGTATGGGTTGGGGTTAAGTAAAGATGAAAGTAAAACCATCGCTGTTTACGATCTGGGAGGAGGCACGTTTGATATTTCAATTCTGCAAATTACCAACGGAATATTTGAAGTATTAAGTACAAACGGTGATACTTATTTGGGAGGCGATGATTTTGACAGGGCAATTGTAAAACACTGGATGCAGCTCGCCGGCATCACTGAAGAAGAAGTTTATGCGAATGCAACCTTATCTCAAAAGCTCAGGCTAACAGCTGAAGAAGCAAAAAAACATTTGTCGTTTAATGATAAATACGAAGAAGTTATAAGTGGCTTTAAATCTGATCTTACAAAAGCGAAATTTGAAGAACTTATTCAACCATTGATTGAAAAAACATTACAGAGCTGTCGGAATGCTTTGGCTGATGCAAACTTAGATGCTTCGGCAATAGAATCGATCGTAATGGTTGGTGGAAGTACAAGGGTACCTGCAGTAAAGAATGCTGTAAGCAATTTGTTTGGCAGACCTGTAAATGACTCTATAAACCCTGATGAAGTTGTTGCTTTAGGTGCAGCCGTTCAGGCTGATATTCTTGCAGGAAATAACAAAGATTTCTTATTACTTGACATAACTCCTTTGAGTTTAGGAATTGAGACAATGGGTGGATTGATGGATGTGCTTATTCCGCGAAATTCAAAAATTCCAACGAAAGTTGGAAGACAATATACAACGCATAAAGATGGACAAAGTGGTATGCGCATAAGTGTTTTCCAGGGCGAAAGAGATCTTGTTCAGGATAACAGGAAACTTGCTGAATTTAACCTGACAGGAATACCTGGAATGCCAGCAGGATTTCCAAAAGTTGAAGTAAGTTTTTTAATAAATGCTGATGGTATTTTGGTGGTGAAGGCAAAAGAGTTGCGAAGCGGAGTAGAGCAAAGTATTCAGGTGAAACCTCAGTATGGATTGAGTGATGAAGATGTAGAAAAGATGCTTCTGGAAAGTATAACACATGCTAAAGACGACATTGCTACAAGAGCTTTGGTGGAGGCGAGAACGGAAGGTGAACAAATACTGCAAACCACAGAAAAGTTTCTCACCAAAAATGCTTCACATCTTTCGCAGGATGAACTTATTAAAACAGCTGAAGCAATGCAGGCTCTTCAACTTGCACTTACAATGGATGATAAAGATCTCATTCATAAAAAGATTGAAGAACTAAATGATATTAGCAGACCTTATGCTGAAAGAGTAATGGATATAGCAGTTAGTACAGCAATGAAAGGAACAGTGATAGAATAAACTTTACATTCTCAACCCTATGGTTTATTATCGTTGTAGAGACGAAAGGCTATCAACATTATCTGCATGAAAAATATAAGATGGATTTTCTATATTATTCTTCTTGGGGTTATTAATGTTTTTCTTTTTTGGCCCGGCAGTCTGTACTTTTTAAATGATGATTTAGTTCATATTCCACTAACAGATGCGGGAGAATTTTTTCAAACAAACTCTATCAGGCCTATACATGAATTATTAGTGAGGTTGGACTTATTTCTATGGAATAAAAACGCTTACGGGTTTCATATAACTGCTTTAGTACTTCATTGTATCGTTTGTTTTCAGCTGTACGATCTTACATATATACTGCAAACACGCTGGCTAAAAACGACTGCTCAAACTACTTTGCGTGCTTCTTTTTTTGCGGTTGTGTTATTTCTTGTTTACCCACATCATTCTGAGTCTTTAGGATGGATAGTTGGCAGAGGCCCTGTGTTATCTGCGGTTTTTTTATTAATAACTACCAGGCTGTGTTTTGTTGAAAGGTTTACACCGACTATTTATTTTAGCGGTGCGTTCAGTTTTGCTGCATCTCTTTTTACATATGAACAGGCTTTTTTATTAC
>DASVST010000550.1:0-11232 GCA_036387965.1 Segetibacter sp.
CATTTTTTGTTTAACGCACTGAATACTTTATACGGAACAGCCATACAGGAGAAAGCTGAAAGAACAAGCGAAGGCATTCAACAACTTGGCGATATGATGCGCTTTATGCTGCAGGAAAATATGCAGGATAAGATTTCGTTAGCCCGTGAAATTGATTACCTGAATAATTACATCAGCTTACAAAGACTGCGTACAGATACAAACCCGATTGTACAGATACAAACACAAATACAGGATCGGGAAAATGTTTACCAGATAGCACCCATGCTCCTGATACCGTTTGTTGAAAATGCCTTTAAGCATGGTATTAGCTTTAGGGAGCCATCACACATAAAAGTAAATCTTGAAATTAAGGACGGCACACTTTACTTTGATGTATATAATAGTAAACACATCAAGACCGCTAATGATCCTGAGAAAGATAAAAGCGGCATTGGTTTAGAAAACGTGAAGCAGCGTTTAAAGCTATCTTACCCAAACAAGCACGAGCTTATTATCCGCGACACTACAAAAGAATATTTTATTCACCTTACTATACAATTGGCGAAATTCGCTTAACGTTATTTCATGAAAGCAATTGCAATTGACGATGAACCAATAGCATTAGACATTATAAAGTCGCATGCTTCGAAGGTTCCTTTTCTCGAGTTAGATGCAACATTTACTGATGCCTTTAAAGTGCTTGAATATTTACAAAAAGAACAAGTTGATTTACTGTTTCTGGATATAAAAATGCCAGACATTTCTGGTATAGATTTCTTTAACAGCCTAAGCAAAAAGCCACTTGTAATTTTTACGACTGCTTATAGTGAACATGCTGTTACCAGCTTCGAAATGGATGCAGTTGATTACCTATTGAAGCCTTTTTCTTTATCTCGCTTTTTGAAAGGTTGTAACAAGGCTTATGAATTATATAATTTCAGAAATTCAAACGAACCCTCCGATCATCTTTATATAAAAACAGGTTACGAACAGGTAAAGGTTATGTATGATGATATACTTTACCTTGAGGCAACCGGCAACTACGTAACCTTTGTTTTGAAAGAGAAAAACATACTTTCGCGCAGTACTTTTATTGAAGCAATTAACCTTTTACCTGCTGATAAATTTGTAAGAGTTCATCGCTCGTTTGTTGTTGCAGTAAGCAAGATAGATAAGATGGATCGGCAGCAGGTAATCATAAACAAAGTATCTATACCAGTAAGTGAAGCGTATAGTGATAATCTTACTGCTGCGCTTAAGAAATAAGTCACACCTTACTTTATTCTGCCACTTTCAGTTTCTAATGATGAGTTCCTGTTGCGGGGACCTTTAACACTGCTATCAGCAAATTTGTAAGTAAAATTAAGCCGTACCTGTCTTGATTCGTAATAGCCATAGCTTCGTAAATAAAAGCCACTATAGCTTTGTATTGAGTTTGATTGACTGCCCTTATAAATATCATTGACTACTAAACGAATTGTTGCCTTATCCTTCAACATCTTTCGCTGTATTCCTAAGTCTAATGCGCTGACTCCTCTCGATAGGTCATTAGCACCAGTTAACCTTTTTGAATTGACAGAAACTGTTGCTTCACCGGTGAATTTGTAAGGCAACTTAAATGTTTGCTGAAGGTTCATTCTGGCAGCAAGTTGTTTAAGATTGAAGTTTCTATACTTGTCAAGTGATACTTTATTTTGAAGATGATAAATTGTTCCATTGAAGGTTATATCCCACCACTTAGCGGGAGAAACATTTTGCGTAAGAGAAACTGATATGTTTTCCTGTATGCCCACGTTTCTCGGAACCATCACGATTTTTATCGCTTCGATTGTATCAGTAATCCTGGTAAGGAATCCATCTGAATGAGAAAAGGCAAGGGCAATAACGGTTGAGCTTTTATAGGCATACTGCAAAGCGATCCGATGCGTTAACTGTGGCTGAAGAAAAGGGTTTCCTTGCCAGAAAGAAAGTTCATCTAGAAGATATACAAATGGATTAAGATCCTGGTATGCAGGTCTGTCGATACGCCTCGAATATCCAAGTGAAAAATTGTGTCCATCCTTTGGCTTTACTGATACACTAAAAGATGGAAAAAGATTTAGAAAGCTTCTTTTTATATGTTCAGTCGAGTCAAGCTGGTTGTATTTGAAAAACAAAGCCCCGCCGGAAGATGAATTCTCTAAACGTACACCTGCTTGTAAAGCCCATTTGCCAAGTGTCCTTTTATAATTTACGTACCCACTGGTTATTTGCTCGTTAAACCCGAATGTATTTGACCTTCGGTTATCTAAGCTATCGCGATTGGTTTTTGCATGATAAAATTTCGAACCATTATCTGCTCTGATATCAGACAGCTTTGCTCCTGTCTCAAGAACTCCTTCCAGAAAGTTTGTTGTATAGTCAACTTTTAAGCCTTTAAGATTGATATCTATATCGTTGAAGGTGCGATATAGGTAGTTGCTTAAAACAGACTGGTTAACCGAATAAATGTTTGATTGAAGGTTAGCATTGCCTTTACTGAATGTTCCATAATCAGCATCTACATTAATTATCTTTCCTTTTGCGTCTTCGTACTTGTAATTTAGATTGACATTATAGCGATCGGTTTGCTGAAAGTAATAATCGTTCACAGCGTCTAATACCTGCTCATTAGTTGCAGAAGATGGAACACCAATATTTGTTTTTGTACGTGTGAGACCTCCGCCAAAAACAAAGTTGCTGTTTATTAAAAGTCCAATAGTTTGATGCTTATCTAAGTTGTAGTCGATACCAAACCGCGCTCCCATTTTTGCACGCTTATCAGTATCATCTGTAATGCTGTTAAAACGTTTACCTGTTTGAATTCGATCTGAGCCATACAAGTATGCGTAATGACCAATAAAATGGTTATAGCTTCCGTATAGATTAATGTTGTTCTTCCTGTAGTTAAAAGAGATATCCTGGTTTTGCCGCAATTTTACACCATAAGCAACGCCAACACCTGCAGTACCGTTGAATCCTTTTATCTGAGATTTGAGTGTCTTGATATTGATGATACCTGCAGAGCCTGCAGCATCATACTTAGCGGTAGGACTACTAATTATTTCAATTGACTTGATACCTGAAGAAGGCATCGCTCTGAGCAAATCGGTAAGTTCCTTTCCAGACAAGTAAGTTTGCTTACCATCTAATAATATTAAGGTGCCTTGTTTGCCATTAAGTGTAATGGAAGTTTCATTGTCTATATAAACGCCGGGAGCTTTCTTCAAAACTTCAAAAGCACTCAATCCCTGGGCATTAATGCTTTTTGCCACATTATACACTAAGCTACTCCCTTCCATTTCTATAAGGTTCTGCTTACTTTTTACAGTCACATCAGTTAATGTGTTTGCAGTGGCTAGTTTTATAATGCCGAAGTATTTATCAGCAAGTGCAAATGGTGCTGATCTGTACTCTTTATAACCTGTATAACTGACTACCAGGATGTAATTGCCTTTTACATTGTACGAGAAATTGAACACACCGTCAGGCGTGGCAGTTGTTTTTAAAACCTCTACACTGTCTTTAATTAAGGTGATTGTTGCAGATGGCAGTTGCTGTTGTGCTTCTCCAATAACCTTCCCTCCAATATACCACGTAGCTACCTGGCTGTATAAAGGAGATAGATGAGATGAAACGCATAAAGCAATTAATACAAAAAGTTTTGCTTGCACCTTTTGAAGTTGTGGGTTGAAGATACAGCAGATAAAGAAAACTCTATAACTGACTACCTTATATTTGATGCGTGGTAATTATCACATTGAAGATTCTATGCTCTAGCTTACTTAAGCACATCAAGTACCCTGTACATCTTTCTTACAACTTCACCTGCTGAGCCGGTGTAATTATTAATTATGATCGCAAAGGTGTACTCTTCCCCGGTTTTACTGCTTGCATAGCCGGTAAAACTTTTTGCACCACCAATAGTTCCGCTTTTCATTTTTAGACCATTGTATTCCGGTAAAGAATTATGGAAAGAAGAGAACCATATACGCCCTTTTGCATATTGCATAACAGTTACCAAAGCATTTGTTGTAATTCGGTTTTGAGGCGATAGTCCGCTGCCATCAAGAATATTTATTGCAGAAGGCTCTATTCCTTTCTCTTTCCAGAAATTTTTAATTATTTGCAATCCGTCATCGGTAGAGCCGAAGCCCTTCTTTTCGTAGGCTATAGTTTTCACCAAAGCCTCTCCATATAAGTTTACACTTTTTCTTAAGAACCAGTGGTTGATACTATCAAGCGATGGGGACAGATGCGTATAAAATATCTTACCCGCCTTTGGAAACGATTGGTTGGTTACGCGTAAAGCCTGCGAGTATATAAATCCCTTTCCGGTAGTTATGTTATTAGCTTTTGCAGCATTGCTAAGTTCATGTTCTATCTGCGGAGCAGGATTTGGAAATGAACCGGAAATCTGGAATTGTTTTTCACCTGCAGGAACGGTACCAGACACAAAACCTGAACCGCTGTAAGGTGGCAGGTAAATATAACCATTGTCCCCACTACCCTTTTTTCCTGTCTTAAGCATATTGAACAAGACAACACCTTGGAGAGTTGGCTGCGTTTTTAATATCTGAACATCATCACCTTCTTTATCCCCTGGTTTTAAAATAAGGTCATACTGGTTTTCGTGCCAGTTAAGCCCCCAGTGACCTGCGCCATAATAGTTGCCGATATCGTCCCATATCCAACCACCGGGTATTGGCTGGTATGAAAACTTTGAATCGTCGAGATAAATGTTCTCTTCAATGTTATTAATGCCCGCTTTTTTTAACTCGCTCATCCACGATGCCATGACTGCTTTTTCTGTGTTGCTTGTATAACGCCAGCTTCCTAACGTTGGGTCTCCATAGCCAATGATGAATAAGCTGCCGTTAAGTGTTCCGTTTGTGATCTTGCCATTATAACCGAGCTCAGTTTTATATTTAAATGAACCGCCAAGTAACTCAAATGCAGTAGCACTTGTTATTACTTTTTGAGCACTTGCAGCAGTAAGTCCGATTGCTGAATTTTTATCAAATACAACCTTCCCTGTTTTGCTATTAATAACATAGAGGCTGATGATTGCACTCTTTGCCTGGTTATCAGATTGAAATTGTTGCATAGCTTTTTCAAGCCTATCATTTACAGGTTGTGCTAAAACAAATAAGGGAGAAGTAATAAAAGTAAAAAGAAAAATAACTGTTTTCATCTTGTTATACATTGCGCTAAATTAGTCCATCTGCAATAATCTATCCATTGTATGAATGAAAATAAAGTATACGCTTCCATAATAACTATAGGTGATGAATTGTTGATCGGTCAAACAATCGATACAAACAGTGCTTGGATGGCGCAGGAACTAAATAAAATAGGTGTATGGGTCAGGCGTAGAGTTGCTGTCGGCGATGTAAGAGATGAAATATGGAATGCTTTGGATGATGAGTTAAAACTCGCAGATATAATTCTAATAACCGGTGGACTTGGCCCAACAGCTGATGATATAACTAAACCAGTATTATGCGAATACTTTGATGGTAAGCTGGTTATAAATGAAGAGGCATTACAGAATGTGATAAACATTTCCAATCACTTTAAACGTCCGTTACTTGAGGTAAACAGAAAGCAAGCTGAAGTACCGGATGTTTGCACGGTTATCCAAAACAGAAATGGTTCTGCGCCGGGAATGTTATTTGAGAAGCAAGACAAGATAATTATAAGCATGCCGGGTGTACCTTTTGAAATGAAAGGGATGATGACTGATTACGTAATACCACAACTTCCTTCATTATTTAGTTTACCTAAAGTAGAACACCGAACGTTATTAACTGCAGGTATAGGTGAGTCTTTTCTTGCAGAGAGAATCAAAGACTTTGAACAATCGCTGCCGCAACATATAAAGCTTGCTTACCTGCCCAACCTTGGGATGGTTCGTTTGAGGCTTACATCTACAGGTAATGATGAGTCATTGAAAACCGAAATAGATGAGCACTTCAACAAACTACAACAACAGTTACGAGATGTAATGGTGGTGAATGAAGACATTACTTTGGAAGAAGCGATTGGAAGAATGTTGATTGAAAGAGGTGAAACTGTTTCGTTAGCTGAGAGTTGTACAGGCGGATATATTTCTCACCTGCTTACATCCATAGCGGGTTCATCGGCGTACTTTATGGGCGGCGTAGTTAGTTATGATAATGCTGTAAAGCAAAATGTGCTTGGTGTAGATGTTGATACGTTGAATAACGTGGGTGCAGTAAGTGAAGAAACTGTTCGGCAAATGGCTAACGGTGCACAAAAGCTCATGAATACCAATTATGCAATTGCAGTAAGTGGTATTATGGGACCGGGTGGAGGTACCGGAACTAAGCCCGTAGGTACTGTATGGATGGCGGTCTGTAATGATAAAAGAACAATAACAAAAATGATAAACCTTCGATCTGACAGGCGCCGCAATATCGAAAGCACAGCTATGAATGCCTTAAACATACTAAGGTTGCTGTTGCTCGACAGGATATGAATTCACAGGTATTCTTACCTTTTTGTTATGTGCCACAAAACGAACATCTTTGCAGAGCAGTTAATGGCTGTTAAATGTTGCTATGAATATGCCGTTGAAGTGTGCGACGCAACGATGTTTAATAGTGAGATAAAGATGACTACAAAAATTTTCCTACACAAAAACTTAAGATCTGTATGGCAATAGTTGACCTGGTGATGCCAAAACTTGGCGAAAGTATAATGGAAGCCACGATTTTGAAATGGAATAAAAAGGCTGGGGAAAATGTAAAGCAGGATGAAACTATTTTAGAAATAGCAACAGATAAAGTTGACAGTGAAGTGCCATCTACTGCGGAAGGAGTGATTACAGAAATTCTTTTTAAAGAAAACGATGTGGTGCCGATTGGAACAGTTATCGCAAAAATTGAGACTTCTGCAAACGGTGCTGCTACGCCTTCTAAAGTTAAAGAAACACCTATACCCGAAGATAAAATATCAGGTGAAGAAACAGTTGCCGCTGCTCCCAAACAGGAAGAAGAAGTTCCCTACGTGCCTGCTGCAAAACAATCTACAGATAATAGTAGCGGTAATAATGGATTCTTCTCGCCGCTTGTTTTAAATATAGCGAAAAGTGAAGGTGTTAGCTTGAGTGAACTTGAAAAACTAACAGGTACCGGCAACGAAGGAAGAGTAACAAAGAAAGATATTCTTCAATTTGTTGCCGAAAGAAAATCTGGAAAGCAACAATCAACCCTGCAATACGAAGAACCTAAACAACAGCAGGAAATAAGACAGGAGCAACCTGTAGCACCAACTCATCAACAACCTGCTCCACAAGCGCAACAAGCTACATCAACACAAACTTCATCAACACATTATGGAGGTAATGTAGAGATCGTGGAAATGGATCGTATGCGAAGACTTATTGCAAAGCATATGGTTGATAGTGTGCACACGAGTCCCCATGTAACAAGTTTTGCTGAAGCAGACGTTACTAATATGGTGATGTGGAGAGAGAAAAATAAAAAGGAATTTGAAAAACGTGAAGGCACTAAGATCACCTTTACTCCGTTGTTTATCGAATGTGTTACTAAGGTTATCAAGCGTTTCCCTTACATCAATTGTTCTGTTGATGGAGATAAGATAATTCTGAAGAAAGACATCAACATAGGAATGGCAACGGCTCTGCCGACAGGTAATTTAATTGTTCCCGTAATTAAAAACGCTGATCATTTAAACCTGGTAGGCTTAAGTAAAGCAGTAAACGCGATGGCTGACAATGCTAGAAGTAATAAGCTGAAGTCTGACGATATAAGCGGTGGAACTTTTACTTTAACTAATGTTGGAACTTTTGGTAGCTTGATGGGTACACCAATCATCAATCAACCACAGGTTGCAATACTTGCGGTTGGTGCAATAAAAAAACGTCCGATGGTTATTGAAACTGCGGAAGGCGATGCAATTGGAATAAGGCACATGATGTATTTATCTCTCAGCTACGATCACCGTGTGGTTGACGGAAGTATTGGCGCTAGTTTTTTAAGCGAAGTGGCCAAAGAATTCGAGAATTGGGACTTGAACAGGAAATGGTAATGATAACAGAATAGATATGTTTAAAATGAACAAAGATTTATACAAAGCCGGCATGTTTATGCTGGCTTTGTTGTTTTGCAGCATAGGGAAAACGCAAACACCCGGACTTGGTACATGGAACGTATTGAACGCTGAGCTTTCTATTAGTGATAAGTGGAAGCTTTTTACAGAGCTTCAATTGCGATCACAAAAATTCTACGGCCATTTTAGCTATCACGAAATAAAAGGTGGCGTGAGTTACGATGTCACTGATAAAGCATCTGCGCTTATAGGGGTTGGACAGTATGTAACTTATGACCCAACCGGCAACTTCAAATCACCGGTTTCTAACAGTGAGTTCAGGATGTGGGAACAATTTACACTAACCAATAATCTCGACCGTCTAAAACTTGAACATAGGTATAGGGCTGAGCAAAGATTTACTAGCAGTGGATATAGAAACCGCTTTAGGTACAGGCTCAATGCAATTGTTCCAATTAATAAACCTAAGGTTGAGGCAAAAACATTTTATGTAACAGCCTTCGATGAAATCTTCTTAACAGACAAACAACCTTACTTTGAACGGAACAGGTTTTTCACAGGTTCGGGCTACACTTTCAATGATCTGTTTACAATACAAGGCGGGTGGTTAAGGCAGTTTGACTTTAGAAGTAACCTAACTTCAACAACAAAAGATTACCTGCAGGTTTCGACATTATTTGATTTTGAGACCCATAAATCAAAAAGAGAAAAACATCCAAGCTCAATGGATTGATGCTGCCCACGCTATCTATATACAATTAGATGGCATAGAAGTTGAATTTCATAAATAATGTTAAGCTGTTACGCAGGTAATAAACATTCTTTAAATTCAATGACTAAAAACAAGAGTTATGAAAGTGCTATCGGAAACATGGTTTGCAGAAGGCTACATAGATTTTGAATTAAAAAAGTATACACTCCTCGCCTACCTACAGGAAGTTGGAAAATATTTTAACGAGAATAAGCTTTACCCGCAGTTAGCAGATGTTATTTTCCACTATAATAATATTGTTTCGTTCAGGGAAATCAAAAGGTTCTTACAGGAAAGCTTTCCCAAACAACTGACTGAAATTAATCTCCAAAAACTGCAACTCGTTTATGAACGCATGATTGAAGATGATGAACTGATGAAGGAACTCGAAGACATCATTCAATATTCAGCACAAAAAATAAAAAGCACCATACAAAACGGCGCAGAAATATATGAGTTTGTAGAAGGCAAAATGAATATTGCGCCTGTTGGTCTTGTACCGCTGGAGAATAATGAAGGTTATCTATTAATACGTGATGGCCGTTTTAATACAACCGTCGCTTACGAATACAGGCTTACCATTTTTGAAAAACATGATGAGAAATACAGGGGATTACGAACAGACTATATTCATGAGTGGCAGCGTTCAGTAAGCAACACACCGGAGAATATAAAAGCTGAATTAATAAGAAACCGGAAGCATTTACCTAATCCCGCTGTGTATAATATTGAAACGCCACTTGCATATCCATTAGAGGAAACATTGCTTCCAATTGCAAAAAGAAGTTTTGTTAAGTATATAAGCCAGTAAGCTGTTTCAATAATCACTACACACCAGTAGCAAGTAAAAAGCTTTGCTTTTCAGGCTTTGCTAAAAGTATCTCCTTATTCATATTGCAAATCTTTTCTATCAATCTCGTGATTTCATCCTGCGACGAAGGCTTAACAACATAATAGTTTGCACCAAGGCGGTAAGCCTCATCGATATCCCTTTGTGATCTTGATGTGGAATAAATAATGACAGAAATACTGTCGTACTTTTCTTCAGCCCTTAAAAGTTCAAGACATTCGAGCCCATTCTTTACAGGCATATTTAAATCAAGAAAAATAATGTCAGGCAACGGAACCCTGCTCACAAGTCTTAATAATTCAAGCCAATTTAAGACATGAATAATATTTACCGGAGAGGCTGACTGTTCAGCAGCAGATTTTAAAAATAAATAATCATCCTCATCATCATCTGCCAAAACAATGTTTGTGGTGCGGTGAGATATGTCTTTCATAAGAATATATTGGAAGTAAAACTAAGGATAGATGAGTTAAATAACAATTTAATCCTCATCTTACCCTTAGAAACTCTATGGCATAAACTGCTTCCCTTCTGAAGGTATTTCCAGCCCCATATTTCTTCCCTTCATAACTGCCGGTACACCACCAACAATCCACTGGGCAGGCTTTTCGCCTTTGAGAAGCCAATTAAAGAACTGCATCTCCCTTACTGAAATATCTTTTCTATTTTTTCTTTCTACAAGATTATGTGCTTCTCCATTATAATTGAGTAGCCAAACCGGTTTACCTAATCTGCGCAGTCCGGTAAATAATTCTATACCCTGGTACCAGGGCACTGCGTCATCAGCATCGTTTGCCATTATAACTAATGGAGTTTTTACTTTCGGCAAGTGAAACAATGGTGAGTTCTCTATATAAAGATCTGGTCTTTCCCATAGGGTTGCGCCAATTCTGCTTTGCGTTTTCTCATATTGAAACTGCCTGTTCATACCCGATCCCCATCTTATACCACCATAAGCACTGGTCATATTTGCAACAGGAGCTCCTGCCCACGCTGCTGCATACAAGTTCGTTCTTGTAACCAGATGTGCAATCTGGTAACCACCCCAACTTTGTCCTTGTAAACCTAGTTTGGTACTATCAACAAAACCCTTCTTTACAACAGCCCGTGTTCCACTTACAATATAGTCATACGCACTCTTACCAGGTTGACCGGTTTTATACCAGATGTCTGGAACAAACACCACATAACCGTTGCTTACAAAAAGAGGAATATTTACAGTACTGGCAGAAGGCGCAGGTGCACGATAGTTATACAACGTGTTATTGCTTCTTTCATAGAAGTAAACAATCATAGGGTATTTCTTTTTCGGATCGAAGTTTTCCGGTTTGTACAAAATACCTTCTGTTTGTTTTCCGGTGTAGGCTGTCCATTTAAATAACTCAGCAGTTCCCCATAAATAATCCTTTTGTTGAGGATTGATGCTTGACAGTTTTTTATAAGCAGCGGAATTTTGAACATTCATGCCGTTCGTAGCAGGTGCCGGTGTGTCAAAAGCGCCGGTTGTATAAAGGTCTGGAGGGTTGTTGAAGGT
>DASVST010000551.1:0-3500 GCA_036387965.1 Segetibacter sp.
CTAATTTTTGGTTTAGGAATCCGCTTTGTCGGAGAAACAACTGCCAAGGTTTTATCGAACGCTGTCGATCATTTACTTGACTTCAAAAACTTCACCGAAGAACAATTAATGCAGCTTGAAGACATAGGTGTGAAGGTTGCAAAAAGCATCGCCCACTTCTTTCAAAATGATCAGAACATACATATGCTTGAACAACTCGAAGCATTGGGCGTTCAAATGAAGAACCAGAAAAAAAATGTTGTAGATGAGGGTGGACTGCATGGACAAACTTTTTTGTTTACCGGCACTCTAAACAAACTAAAACGAAGCGAAGCAGAAGAGCTTGTTGAGCAACATGGAGGCAAGCTTTTGGGGAGCGTTAGCAGTAAGCTCAACTATCTTGTTGTTGGTGAAGATGCAGGTAGCAAGTTTGAAAAAGCTAAAAAAATAAATACCATCAAAATTATAAGTGAGGATAACTTCCTTGAATTAGTAAAGCCACAACAGGTATCCTGAACAGATTAGAACCGGATATGCTACAACCATCAACTCTCAAATTTTTACAAGATCTCGAATCGAATAACAACAAGCCGTGGTTTGATGCAAATCGCAGTAGGTACGTTGATGCAAAGGCAGATTTCGAAGAGTTGATTGCTAAAGTGATTGAAGAGTTTGGAAAGCATGATACTGAAATTGCATGGCTTACAGCGAAAAATTGCACCTTCAGAATAAATCGCGACATCCGCTTTAGCAAAGACAAAACACCTTATAAGAACCACATGGGTGCAAGCCTTAACAAGGCGGGCAAGCAATCTCACTTCGGCGATTATTATTTTCATTGTGAGCCTGGAGGAAAGAGTTTAATTGGTGGAGGGCTATGGATTCCAGAAGCTATCCATCTTAAAAAAGTAAGACAAGAGATTGATTACTGCTGGGAGGAATTTCAGAAGATCATTAAGAGCAAACCTTTTGCAACAACGTTTGGCGATCTTGAAAAGAAGTCTTACAATTTAAGTAGAGAACCTAAAGGTTATGACAAAGAGAATCCTGCGATAGAATATCTAAAGATGAAAAGTGTCATGGCTTTTAAGATGTTAAGCGATGAAGATTTGATGAGTAAAAATCTGATAAAAACAATTGTCTCCGCATTTAAAGCCTTGCAACCGCTTGTCAAGTTTATAAACCGCTCATTAGAAGATTAAATACCATTAACATCGTTTGGCATTTGAGTTGTTAATAGATGCAAAAACCATTTATATGAAACTAAACTCTACCCTCACAGCACTTTTAGTACTGATCACATTTTCATCATGTCACCGGTACTACACGTCAAATTCGTTTGAAGAAAAAACGATAAAACACAAGACAATCGCTATTCTTCCTCCACAAATGTTGTTGACAGGTAACCAACCAAAAAATTTAACACCTGCCCAAATCGCGGAGTTAGAAGAAAAAGAAAGTAAACTTTTCCAGGAGGCACTTTACAACAACATATTACGCCGAGCAAACCAAGGCAAGTACACCATGGATGTAAATGTTCAACCGGTGAATAACACCATTGCTCTGCTTGAAAAGAATGGTATGAGCTTACGCGACACCTGGCAAAAAGATGATAAAGAACTTGCTAAGTTGCTGGGTGTTGATGCAGTTGTAAGAAGCTCCATTCAAAAGGAAAGATATATGAGTGATCTGGCTTCTGCAGGCATTGATGCAGGTAAAAAAGTATTAGATGCTGTGTTGAATAAACCAGTCTTTGTACCTGGAACTAACAAAACCAACGACATACGAGCTACTTGTTCCATTATCAGCAATGGCGAAACCTTATGGAATGATAGCTATAAAAGAGAAAGTGACTGGAACTCTCCTGCAAACGATGTTATAGAAAACATAACAGACAATTTTGCAAGACATTTTCCTTACAGGAAGAAAGCATAAATAGAAAACTGCTGGCTAAGTTGTATGCTTAGCCAGCAATTTTCTATAACAGATTATTAGTAAGCATATATTCAGCTATCTGAACAGCATTTGTTGCAGCGCCCTTACGAAGGTTATCACTAACAATCCACATGTTTAATGTGTTAGGCTGTGTTTCATCTCTTCTTATTCTTCCAACAAATACTTCATCTTTTTCGTGTGCCCATAGAGGCATTGGATAAACCTGCTGCGAAGTATCATCCTGAAGGATAATCCCGGGAGATGAGCTTAATAATTGCCGAACATCATTTAGCTCGAAATCATTTTCAAATTCAATGTTTACACTTTCGCTGTGCCCGCCCATCACGGGGATCCGAACAGTTGTTGCGGTAACTTTAATGCTGTCATCCCTCATTATCTTCTTTGTCTCGTTTACCATCTTCATCTCTTCCTTTGTGTAACCATTTTCGAGGAAAACATCTATTTGAGGAATTACATTTAAGTCAATGGGGTATTTATAAGCCATCTCTCCTGATGCTCCTTTTCTTTCATTCATTAGTTGATCAACAGCTTTTACACCCGTACCTGTTACACTCTGGTAAGTGCTAACCACTACTCTCTTTATTGTGTACTTTTTATGTAAAGGGTTTAATGCAACTACCATTTGAATAGTTGAGCAATTTGGGTTTGCAATTATTTTATCGTCTTTGGTAATTGCATCTGCATTTACCTCGGGCACCACGAGTTTTTTACTTGCATCCATTCGCCAGGCAGATGAATTATCTATCACCACAATACCCACTTCAGCAAACTTTGGCGCCCATTCCAGTGATGTATTACCACCTGCAGAAAACAAAGCCAATGCAGGTTTAGCTGCTATTGCATCAGCCATACTTACCACCTTAAATTTCTTCCCCTTAAATTCAATTTCTTTTCCCACCGACCTTTCAGAAGCAACAGGTATGAGTTCTGTCACCGGAAAATTCCTCTCAGCTAGTACCTGCAGCATTTTTGTTCCCACCAATCCCGTAGCACCAACAACAGCAACTTTCATTTTTAAAAATTTCAGGCGAAAATATTAAAAACCTTTGAGCTTGAACTGGCGATGATCAATCCTTAGTAGTATCTTATACTTTATTAATTACTTATGAAATGTATTATCAGCCTTTGTGCTGTTATTTTTGTAGCGTTTCAAACTTCAGCGCAGGTTCTCCAGCGCTTCGATGTTGTAATAGACGAAATATTTGCAGATCCTACACCAACGGTTAAACTACCAAGTGTTGAATTTATCGAGATAAAAAATACCAGCACAGCAAGCATCAATCTACAGGGATGGAGATTGTCAAGTTTAACTACCACCAGTTCAGCTTTCCCATCCTATGTCTTGCCTCCTGATAGTTTTTTAGTAATTACTTCAACAGCTAACGCTCCTTTATTCTCCGGCTATGGAAGGGTTTTAGGAGTAGGAAGTTTTCCCACCTTAGATAACACGGGAACGACTCTAACATTAACATCCCGGGAGAACGCAACAATACATTCTGTTCCTTATAATGTTAGTTGGTTTCAAAACGCAGTCAAGAGCGAAGGTGGATGGACACTGGAAATGA
>DASVST010000552.1:0-9846 GCA_036387965.1 Segetibacter sp.
TTCCTGTTTTTAAAACGAAAAATGATATTTTAATTGGCGGCAGCGTGTTGGCAAATGGTACAGTGAAGGCTTATGTAAGTGCTGTTGGCAAAGACACCGTGATGAATGGAATTGTAGCGATGATGAAAAATGCGCAAGGACATAAAGCTCCGGTGCAGCAACTTGCCGATAGAATCAGTGGCATATTTGTTCCGGTTGTACTTGGCATTGCCGTTCTTACAATTGTGGTCAATTATTTTTTTGTTGATCATACGTTCCAGGAGAGTTTAATGAGATCAATCGCTGTGCTGGTTATTGCATGCCCATGTGCTATGGGTTTGGCAACTCCAGCCGCTATAGCAGTTGGTTTAGGTCGTGCAGCAAAGTATGGCATCTTATATACCGATACAAAAAGTATGGAGTTGTTCAGGAACATCAAGCAAATCGTTTTTGACAAGACGGGAACACTAACGACAGGAAAGTTCCAGGTTTCAGGTTTCAGGTTCCTGGTTGGAAGTGAGGATGAGTTTAAGAAAATTGTTTATTCGTTAGAAAAGTTTTCCAATCATCCTATTGCTAAAAGCATTTCTGTAGCATGGAAAACAGCAGATAACATTAAGTGGAAAAAGATAGAAGAAGTAAAGGGTATTGGAATGAAGGCGGAAGATAAAGACGGCAACATTTACCTGATAGGCTCAGCTAAAATTGATGAAACTCTCAGTGATAAAAACCACAACCTTTTTGTCAAGAGAAATAATGAGTTGATTGGCTGGATTGATATTGTTGATGAGATACGTCCCGAGGCAAAGGAAGTAATCGAGTTTTGCAAAAGGAAAGGAATTAAGACTATTCTACTGAGTGGAGACGGCATAGAAAAATGTAGGCTGATAGCTGCAGAACTAAACATTGATGAAGTATTCGCTGAACAATCACCAAAGCAAAAACTTGATAAGATTGATGAATTATGTAAGCTGCAGCCAACAGTTATGGTTGGGGATGGAATTAATGATGCGCCTGCTTTAGCAAAAGCAACAATAAGTATTTCATTAAGTATGGCTTCGCAATTAGCTATACAGAGTGCTTCAGTTGTTTTGATGAACAACGGCTTAAAGAAGCTGCCTATGGCGATGATGTTAGGCAAACACACTTATGGTACTGTAAAAAATAACCTATTCTGGGCCTTTCTTTATAACATCATTGCAATACCTGTTGCAGCTGTTGGACTATTAACACCAACTGCCGGTGCACTAATTATGGGGTTAAGCGATCTGGTTTTAGCAGGAAACTCCCTTTGGTTAAACTGGAAGAAGTTGGATTAAAAGAAAGAAGTAATTTAGGAACAACTTCTTCAATCTGCATTATTGCCTACGCCGAAAGAAATATTAAAACAATATTGGGGTTACGATGAATTCCGACCAATCCAGGAAGATATTATAGACTCTGTTTTAACCGGGAAAGACACCTTAGCACTACTCCCAACCGGCGGAGGTAAATCGGTTTGCTTTCAAATTCCCGCAATGGTTAATGATGGTTTGTGTCTCGTAATTAGTCCCCTAATTGCATTGATGAAAGACCAGGTTGAGAACCTGAAGAAGCGGAATATTCCTGCATTGTCCATTCACAGCGGAATGAACTTTTATGAAGTAAAAGAGACTTTACAAAATGCTGCTTATGGACAATTCAAGTTTTTGTATGTCTCACCTGAAAGATTAGAGACACCTCTTTTTAAAGAGTACCAATCTGTACTTCCATTAAATCTTATTGCTGTTGATGAAGCTCATTGTATATCGCAATGGGGCTATGACTTCAGACCTCCTTACTTGCGCATTGCGCAACTTAAAGATGAATTTGAAAACATCCCTTTTCTTGCTTTAACTGCATCTGCAACACCATTGGTGCAGGATGATATTTGCAGTAAATTATTATTTAAAGAGAAAATCATTTTCAGACAATCTTTTGAGAAGCCGAACCTCTCCTTCAGTGCGCTTAAGGTGGATAGTAAGATCAACAAGTTGATAGATATTTTACAAAAAGTAAATGGTACTGCGATCGTTTATTGCCGAAATAGAAAGCTAACTAAAGAGACTGCACATCTTTTACAACTAAGCAAGTTTTCTGCTGATTATTACCACGCAGGGTTAGATCAAAAAACCAGGAACAAAAAACAGGAAGATTGGATAGAAGATAAAACAAGAGTGATCGTATGCACCAATGCTTTTGGTATGGGTATAGATAAACCGAATGTACGTGTGGTAGTTCATTTAGACGTTCCTGATAATGTTGAAAATTACTACCAGGAAGCTGGTCGTGCAGGTAGGGATGGACTTCGTTCTTTTGCTGTTTTATTATACTCAGATAAAGAGCTGGAAGAGCTTTCAAAATTGCCCGAAGTAAAATATCCAACAATACAGGTAATCAGAAAAATATACCAGGCATTAGCCAACTTTTTTCAGGTTCCAATTGGTTCCGGTGAAGGCATGTACTACGACTTCAACATGCAGGAATTTGTAAGCAATTTTAAATTGGATCCTATACAGGTCATAAATACTTTAAAAGCATTAGAGCAGGACGGTCACCTTACTTTTAATGAACAGGTTTTCATTCCCACTAAACTTGGTTTTACCTGCGATAAAAAAGCCTTAGAAGATTTTGAAGCAGCTCGTCCGGAACTTGAAAGTTTAATTAAATATCTCCTCCGCAGCTACCATGGAATCTTCGATAATATTGTGTCAATAAATGAAGGGCAGATTGCAAGGCTGATAAAACTTCCAATTGAAGAAGTTCACAAGCAATTACAACAACTTAAGTCTTATCACATAATAGATTACCACCCACAGAAGGAAACACCGCAAATATACTTTTCGCAGAATCGTGCACCTGCCGAGCATTTAGTTTTCAACAATGAAGATTATCTAAAAAGAAAAAAAGAATACTCGCTTCGCATTGATGGAATGTTGAGTTATGTAAGGCTTGAGAGAAACTGTCGAAGCCAGTTCATAGGAAAATATTTTGGAGATACCGGTATGAAGAATTGTGGCTTATGCGATAAATGCCTTCAGCAGAAAAATACAATTCTAACAGATGAAGAGTTTACTGTTATCAAAGAAAAGATCATCTCTCATCTAACTACAGGAACAAGCGACATAAAAGAATTACTCCTGCAACTAAAAACGATAAAAAAAGATAAGGTTTGGAAGGTGCTCAACTACCTTCAATCTGAAAGAAAGATTGTTGTTAATGAAAATGGCGCTATACAAACAGCATAACTAAAACAAGCTTTTTTTTCTGCGGCTGCTAGTTCTTCCACCTAAACCCAACGCACCGAGCAAGCTTCGTGTTATAATATTTGCAGCCGTTCTGCCAACGCTCTTCACAATAGGACTATCAAAAAAGCCTTCTTCTTTTTTCGTTGTTTTCTTTGCTTGTTTTGCTTCGGCAACTTCCTCTTGTTGTTCCTTCGTTTTCTCCGCAGCCTCTTCAAGCTTTGCATTCAAAATTTCGTAAGCACTTTCCGGATCAACGATTTGATTATACTTAGCAACCAACTTACTACTACCTGTAATCGAATCAATCTCAACATCACTCAATACATCCATCCTGCTTCTTGGTGGTCGCAGCATTACATGAGCCAAAGGTGTTGGAATTCCTTTTTCATTCAGCATCGTAACCAATGCTTCACCAATACCGAGTTGTGTTATCAGATCCTGCGTTTTGTAAAATTCTGTTTCGGGATAATTCTCTGCCGTTTGCTTGATCACCTTGCGATCAACAGCAGTAAACGCTCTTAATGCATGTTGAATCTTCATACCCAACTGGCCTAATACACTTGCCGGAACATCCATCGGGTTTTGAGTAACAAAGAAAATCCCTATCCCCTTTGAACGTATCAACTTAACTACCGTTTCAATCTGCTGAAGCAATGCTTCATTAGCTTCCTGAAATATCAGATGTGCCTCATCGATAAACATCACCAGCTTTGGCTTATCCAAATCTCCTTCTTCAGGACTAACAGCATAAAGTTCTGCAAGCAACTGTAACATGAATGATGAAAACAGCTTTGGTCTATCCTGTAAATTGGTAACTCTCAAAACATTTATTACACCTCTTCCGTCATCACTTATCCTCATCAGGTCTTCAACCTCAAAACTCTTTTCACCGAAAAAAGTATCAGCACCTTGTTGCTGTAGTTCTACTACTTTGCGCAAAATTGTTCCGGTACTGGTCGTAGATATTTTACCATAATCTTTCTCCATTGCAGCCTTACCTTCAGCACCTACATATTGCAAAACCTTAATAAAATCTTTTAGGTCAAGCAGTGGCAATTTGTTATCGTCACAGTATTTAAAAATCATTGCAACAAGTCCACCTTGCGTATCATTCAGTCCCAAAATCTTAGTCAGTAAGATGGGACCGAATTCACTAACCGTTGCTCGTAACTTAACACCCTTCTCATTGCTAAGCGTCAACAACTCAACAGGAAATTTCTCTGGATTATAAGCTATTCCTATCTTCTCGCTTCGTTCATTTATTTTACCATTAGCGGTGCCCGGCATTGCAATTCCACTTAAATCTCCTTTTATATCAAGCAACAATGTTGGCACACTTGCATCGCTTAATGCTTCGCTAAGCATTTGCAATGTTTTTGTTTTACCGGTACCTGTAGCACCTGCAATCATTCCATGCCGGTTCATCGTTTTCAGCGGTAGAAAAACGTCTGCACCACTTACAACTTCGCCGTCTAAAACAGCTGAGCCGATCTTTACATTTTCACCTTTAAAAGTGTAACCACTTTTTATTGCCTCTATAAATTTCTCATTGACAGCCATCAAATAAATTTTGAGAAAGTTACGATATGCAGTGCTATTAAGATTGAATAAAGTTTTTTATGTAACCAGCAGTACATTGCTATTTAGCTTTGCTTGCGTCGCACTCTTCAACAGCATATCTTTATCAGCATTTCTCAAGCACTATTAATTATTTAACTTGCATGCATGATTATAAAGGCATCTGAGTATTTAATTTCAAGTCCGGATTTTGAAAAATGTCCCGCTGCCGACAGGCCCGAATATGCTTTTATAGGACGAAGCAATGTTGGCAAATCTTCATTAATAAACATGTTGTGCGATAATCAAAAGCTTGCGAAAACTTCCGGCTCGCCTGGTAAAACGCAAATGATTAATCATTTCGGTATCCAGAGTTTGGCGGATAAACATCAGCCATTTACTAAACCCGATCTATGGTACATTGTTGATCTTCCCGGCTATGGATTTGCAAAAGTTTCGCAAACAAGTCGCAGACGTTGGGAGCAAATGATCGAAAATTATTTACGCAAACGAGAAAACCTTAAGAATGTATTTGTCTTGATTGATAGCCGTCATGAACCTCAAAAAATAGATCTCGAATTTGTAAACCAACTCGGCGTTTGGGAAGTGCCTTTCACTCTCGTGTTTACCAAAGCTGATAAAGAAAATCAACGTACTGTTTCGGCTAATGTAAAATCCTTTTTAGAAGCTATGCGAAAAACATGGCAATTTTTGCCACAACATTTTATAACAAGCGCATTAAAGAAACAGGGTAGAGATAAAGTGTTGGCGCTAATTGAAACGACGAATAAAGAATTCTACGAAGAGGGTGTATAATCAGTTAGAAGAATTCTGTCTTTTATAGTTTCGATACTTTCTGTACACGCTATAACCTCCCACTAACGCGTAAAGTAAAATCAAACCTAATCTTAGGTAGTCCAATCTATCTATAACGCTATAGATGAACATGCCCATTAGTAAGACATAAGCTACAAAAGAAACAATCACTTCTGTTTTACTAACGATAAACTTCTCTAAATATCGCATCGCGAAAAATGCGACCACAAGTGCTATTACAATAAATATAGTTTCCCCTACTTCCATTGCTTTTCATATTAGTTTACCACTTTATTCGCACAACTGCTGCTTGCAAATGCTTCAGGCTTTGCTTTAAAGGCAAACCCCATTCCTAATATGTAACCCATCGCTTCTTTAAGTGCATCATTGCTTTTAAAGTGCGGATTAGTATTGATGTCCGCATGTACTTCCATATCAACATCATGCTGTGTAAAGAGGTAGCACAACTCGTAAGCAATTTCAATGCTTTTAGCAACCTCTACAAGCATCCTTTCTTTAATGCTGTACTTCTGTTTGGTTTTTTCGTTGTGGATGTACATAAAGCCCCCATGACCTTCGCGAAGAAAAACAATAACGGTTGCAAATTCCGTCTCCTGACCTTTAACCTGGCTATCTGTACCAATGCAAACTTTTAGTTTGTTGCCGGCAGCTACTTCTTTTTTAATAGCGGTTTCTACAGCATCTTTAATTGGTAATTCTAAGGGTTCTCCCGAAAATTTTCTCCAAAGCATATGATATAGGTTTTTGTAATTTACCTATAAATTTTTATGCTACACAACTTTAAGGTTAAGTATTTATGAAGAAAGGTTGTAAACGAGGTCTGAGTAAGATGTAGGAGGTAGGATGTGCGAAGTGAAAAAGACGACTCAACATTTCACCCTATCAACTAATCAACCTAATACTGCCCTGTACTCAACATAACGAGGGTGCAGGCTTCCATTGTTTCAATGCCTTTCTGTTCAGCTAAAGTTTCAAGTTCGTAGTTTTCCGTACCGGGATTAAATATTATCCGCTTAGGATTTAAAGAAAGAATATAATCGTAAAAAGGCTTTTGATTAGTAGGATTTAGGTAAAGCGTCACTGTATCAACTTCATCCTGCAAGGGCTGTCCTGTTTGTATTTCTACATTACCAATTTTACCTTGCCTCTGCCCTACCGCAACAACCGGATGACGGTATGCTGCTAATTTATTTACCGCTATATTACTGTAACGACTCGGGTTTGGAGATGCACCTAATACTACTGTTTTTTTACTGCTCATAATGTAAATAGCTTTACAAAAAATTTAGCAATAATCAAACCATCGGAAATGGTTGCTACATTTTTTGTTTGACTTCCTGTCAACTGTCAACTTACAAGTATCATTTTTATCTCAAATCATCCCATCGAATGGAGTGCTACTCTATTGCCTTCAGTATCGTTTATCAACGCCCAGTAACCAAGGTTTTGCTCAGGAGAAATGATAGTCTTTGGGTTTAGAATTTTTCCTCCCGCAGGCTCAACCCTATCCAAAACAATTTGTAAATCTGGCTGGCAATTAAGATAGATGAGAGAACCATTATCAGAAGGTGTATAAAACTCCGGATAATGAACTATTGCACCACCAACTTTTCCTCCATTAAAATCATGTGGAAAGAAACCCATGCGTGAAGGACCCATTTGGTTTTCAGGCATTTCATAGCTGAAGATGGTCTCATAAAATTTCTTTGCCCTGTCAAAATCAGATACGGGTATTTCAAACCAGTTAAGTGCATTTCCAAGTTCCATTGTATGTGAGTTTTTAAGTTGTAAGCAATATGTTTTAAGTTTATAAATTACTACGGGTAAACTTCAAGTTATGAAAAAAATTGTTTTATTATTTCTCCTGATCATTTTAGTTACACAACTGCAGGCACAGTTTAAACCCTTCAGGTTTGCATTTATTTCTGATACTCATATTGGTTCTCCGAACGGAGCAGCTGAAGAAGATTTAAGAAGAACCGTTGCCGACATAAATCAAATGAATGATATTGTCTTTGTAGTGGTGACAGGAGACGTAACAGAGTTAGGCACTGATGAGGAAATTAAACTCGCAAAGCAAATACTTGATAGTTTAGACATCCCATATTATGTTATGCCCGGCAACCACGATACCGGCTGGAGTGAAAGCGGCGGCGTAAGCTTTACAAGAATTTTCGGGTATGATAAGTTCTCCTTTGAACATAATGGAATAAGGTTTTTAGGGTGTCCATCGGGACCGTATGTCCGAATGAGTGATGGTCATATACCAAGAGAGGCAGTTGTATGGCTTGATAAAGAACTAAAGAAGATCTCTGCAAAACAGCCGGTAATTTTTTTGAATCACTACCCTTTAGAAAATAGTTTAGATAACTGGTATGAAATTACTGACAGGCTAAAAACCAAAAACATTTTATTGGCTTTGTGTGGCCATGGTCATCAAAATAGCAAAAGAAATTGGGAGGGAATTCCTGGTGTTATGGGCAGATCTAACTTAAGAGCAAAAGCAGCAACGGGAGGGTATAATCTTGTGGATGTAAAAACCGATTCGATTGTTTTCACTGAAAAGACTACGGGGCAACCAAAGCTAAAAACATGGCACAAGGTGGCGGTAAAAAAACATGTGTACGATACAGTAAAAGTCGTACGACCTGATTTTTCGATCAACGACAAATCTCCAGCAGTAAAAGCAAAATGGGTTTATAGCTCAGATGCAAATGTTATATCAACACCTGCAGTTTTAAATAGCCTGGTGGTGTTCGGCAATAGTAAAGGGGTTGTTGAAGCAGTTAATATCAATAGCGGTAAAAAGAAATGGATGTTTTCAACCAAGGGTGCTATTTACTCTTCTCCTGCAACGTATAACAACAACATCATCTTTGGCAGCGGAGATGGAAACGTATATTGTATAAATGAAAAGGGCAAGCAGGTTTGGAAGCTTACTACTGCGGCTGCTGTTCTGGGTTCACCTATAATAGAAAATGGAATAGTTTACATTGGGGGTAGCGCCAATAACTTTATTGCTATAGATGCAAAGACAGGAAAAGAAAAATGGAGCTTTAATAGCCTGAACGGACCTGTAGTTAGCACACCTTTAATAAGCGGCAATAACATCATCTTCGGTGCATGGGACACTAACTTATATTGCTTAAATAAAAGCAATGGCACTTTGCTTTGGAAATGGAACAATGGTTCTTCCATACCTAATTATTCTCCTGCATCGTGCATACCCGTAGCGTATAAAGGCGTTGTGTATGTTGTTGCTCCAGACCGATATATTACCGCACTTGATGAAGCCACAGGTACTGCATTATGGAGAAGCAATGAAGCTATGGTAAGAGAGTCAATCGGTATTTCAAAAGATGGGAACTATGTTTATGCAAAGACCATGAATGATGAGGTGGTTGCTTATAAAACCAGCAGGGAGAAACAACCGGTTGCCTGGAAGGTGAATTGTAAATATGGCTACGACCATGTTCCATCTATGTTGATTGAAGATGAGACTAAGGTCTTCTTCGGAACAAAGAATGGTGTAGTTTATTCTATAGATACACAAAGCAAAGAAGTAGCATGGGCTCACAAAATCGATAACTCAATGGTGAATACGGTAAATGTTCTGGGGAGGAATAGATTGGTTGCGTCAACTATGGATGGAAAAGTAGCTTTGCTAATTTCTAATCTGGATAACCCTTAGCTACTTGTTTATTTGTTAACTAAAGTAAATGATACAAGCCGTTGGCACAATATTGGAGCTACAGCGTAAAAACCCAACAATGAAAAAACTTTCGATTTTTAGCGCAATGGCACTTATAGCTTTCATAAGCAATGCACAAGTAAAACCGTCCACGAATAAAGGTGGATTTATGCTTAAAGGCGGCGTCAATTTGGCGAATATATCGGTTACCGATGATGGTCGTGTGGATGAAGCGAACGGCATTACAAGTTTTCATGCAGGTATTGGTATCGATCTACCTTTGTCTGATGGCCTTTCTCTACAGCCCGGATTGTTACTTAGCGGTAAAGGAGCAAAAACCCAGATGGGTCAAACCACCGATGCTACTTATTGGAAAGCCACTTCCACTCCTTTGTATGTCGAGTTGCCATTGAACCTTGTAGGAAAAATACCATTAAGCGAGTATACAAGAGTTTATATTGGAGCTGGTGGTTATGCCGCAGCAGGTGTTGGTGGAAAGAATGAAAGAGAAGGAAA
>DASVST010000553.1:0-9324 GCA_036387965.1 Segetibacter sp.
ATCAAAGTAAAGAACCAGTCATAAGAATCAATACTCAACTTTATCGCCCTTGCTTTGCCACTCCATAAAAATCTTCAAAGCTTCATCTCTTCCCAATGAAATCATTGGAATCTTCCGCTTCTCAATGTCTAATCCAAGTTCTTCATAAATCATCGAGTCATCAAAGTTTATGTTGGCAGCATCCTGCCTGTTGTTTGCATAGTAAACCACCCTTGGACGTGCCCAATAAATAGCACCTAAACACATCGGGCAAGGCTCACACGATGTATATATTTCACAGTCTTCTAATTGAAACGATCCGATGTTTTTACAAGCATCTCTTATAGCCACAACTTCAGCATGCGCCGTCGGATCATTAGACGAAGTGACCCTGTTATTTCCACGTCCAATTATCTTATCACCTTTTACAACAACGCATCCAAAAGGGCCGCCTTCATCATTAGCAACACCATTTCGCGACAGTGCAATTGCCTCACTCATAAATTTTTCTTCCCGTGTCATAAGCGTAAGTTCAACAGGTAAATATAGTGAATACCAAAACTAATCTCCAAAGCTTACAACATTAGAAAAGGTATTTTGTACTTAGCATCAAATAAGAATTTGGCTTTACTTGCGTCGCACTCTTGTACATTTGGTAATTCTATTCATCAAACATTTCCTTCCATATGAATAAGCTCCTGTTTGCACTTTTACTATCCTTCAATATCACAATAGCCTCAGCGCAACTCGTTACCAAAGTCACCGATCCTGTTGAGTGGGTTAATCCATTAATGGGTACAGATTCAAAAGTGAGTCTATCAAATGGAAATACCTACCCTGCAATTGCAGTTCCATGGGGAATGAACTTTTGGACACCACAAACAGGAACAATGGGTAATGGTTGGCAATACCAATACAGTGCAGATAAAATCCGTGGCTTCAAACAAACGCACCAACCATCACCATGGATGAACGATTATGGTCAGTTTTCAATTATGCCGGTAACAGGTAAATTAAAGTTCAGGCAAGATGATAGAGCAAGCTGGTTTTCACATAAGGCAGAAGTTGCAAAGCCATACTACTACAGCGTTTACCTCGCTGATGCAGACGTTACAACTGAAATAACACCAACAGAAAGAGCTGCACAATTTCGCTTCACGTTTCCAAAATCTGATAGCTCATTTATTGTAGTTGATGCATTCGACAGAGGTTCATTTGTTCGCATCATTCCACATGAAAATAAAATAATTGGTTACTCAACCCGCTACAGCCGGGGTAAGCTTACCAACTTTAAAAACTATTTTGTTATACAACTTGACAAGAGTTTCAATGTCTCATATGCATGGCACGACAGCACGCTTGTTAGAGATTCAATGGAAACGACAGCCAATCATGCAGGCGCAATCATCGGCTTTAAAACATCTAAAGGAGAGAAGGTTAATTTGAAAGTTGCTTCTTCGTTCATAAGCTTTCAACAGGCAGAACTTAATCTTAAACGTGAACTTTCAAACGACGATTTTGATGCAACACAACGCAAAGCAAAAGCTGCCTGGAACAAGCAATTAAGCAAGCTCTTAGTTGAAGGCGGAACGGTTGATCAAACAAAAACCTTTTATTCCTGCTTATACAGAACATTACAATTTCCTCAAAAACTTTACGAGATAGATGTTCATAACCAGGTAGTACATTACAGTCCTTACACCGGACAAATATTACCCGGCAAAATGTTTGGTGGCACTGGCTTTTGGGATACATTCCGTGCATTATATCCATTCCTGAATCTAATGTATCCTTCCATTAATAAAGAGATGCAGGAAGGATTAATTAACGATTATAAAGAAGGTGGCTGGTTACCTGAATGGTCAAGTCCCGGCTATGCTGACATTATGATCGGTAACAACTCTGCATCGGTTGTTGCGGATGCATATATAAAAGGCTTGCGAGGTTACGACATCAACACGTTATACGAAGCGCTTTTACATGGAGCAAATAATGAAGGACCTATAACAGCTGTGGGTCGTAAAGGAGTTGAATATTACAACCGCTTAGGCTACGTTCCGTACGATGTAAAAATCAATGAAAATGCAGCAAGAACATTAGAATATGCTTATGATGATTTTACTATCTATCAATTAGCAAAGGCATTGAAGAGACCGCAAAGTGAAATTGATTTGTACGCCAAACGCAGTATGAATTACAAGAACCTTTTCGATCCACAAACAAAGTTAATGCGTGGTAAAAATGCTGATGGTACATTCCAGTCTCCATTTAATCCTGCTAAATGGGGCGATGCTTTTACCGAGGGAAACAGCTGGCATTACAGCTGGAGTGTTTTTCATGATATAGAAGGATTGAAGAATTTAATGGGTGGCAACAAGATGTTTGTCACCATGCTCGATTCCGTATTTTCTATGCCTCCTGTTTATGATGAAAGTTATTATGGTGGTGTAATCCACGAAATAAGAGAAATGCAAATTGCAAATATGGGGCAATATGCTCATGGCAATCAACCAATACAACACATGACATACCTGTACAACTACGCAGGTCAACCATGGAAAACACAATACTGGATTAGGGAAACAATGAACAGAATGTATAAGCCTACGCCGGATGGGTATTGCGGCGATGAGGATAATGGTCAAACATCAGCATGGTATGTTTTTTCTGCTATGGGATTTTACCCTGTCTGCCCAGGAGTTGATCAGTATGTTTTAGGTGCGCCACTATTTAAAAAGACGACGCTTACTTTCGAAAATGGGAAGCAGTTAGTTATCAATGCTACAACGAATTCGGACAACAACAGGTACGTTCTGAGCCTGCAGTTGAATGGAAAAGTGCACCCTAAAAATTGGATCAATCATTTTGATTTACTAAAGGGAGGAGTATTAAACTTCCAGATGTCGCCTGTGCCAAATAAACTTCGAGGGATTAGTTCTGATGCATATCCATATTCTTTTTCTAAAGAAAGATAAAAACTGAAAATGAAAAAACTATCGTTCTACATTTTGGGGTTGGTTTTCTTTCTGAGTCTTGCACAAGCTTTTTCTAATTGTAAAGTTACAAACAGGCTTAACGGTTGCTGGACGTACACAACGGAGAGTTCAGTATTCAATTTATTATTGACACAAAGAGGAAGCACTTTAACCGGCTCTCATTGCTCTACTATGTTAGGTGGCAGAAAAGTAGATTGTGGTTTTGATGCTTCCGACTTATCTATTACAGCAGTTATTAATGATCCAAATTTTATGACAGTTGATGTTAAGAGCTATTATTCAGGGTCAACGGGCAAAGCAACTCTAAAGAAAATTAGTGCTTCCCAAATAGAATGGAGACTTATTCAAGAACCTGCGGGAGAATTTTATCTTCCGGATCAAGTTATTCTTACAAAAAGATGAATGTTATTAGTGAATATTGATTGAAACTTCAGGATAAAGCTGTTGATTATAAAAAGACTAATTACTGTTTTCCGAATCCCACCTAATCTCAAAATGGTTTACTTTTATCCTTCAGACCAAAAGACGAATTATGCAGCAAAAGATACAGGCATCAATAACAGCAGTTGGAGCTTACCTGCCGGAGTACAGGCTTACCAATAAGATCCTGGAAACAATGGTTGATACCAATGATGAATGGATAAAAACAAGAACAGGCGTAGAAGAAAGAAGGATATTAAAAGGTGAAGGATTGGCAACATCTGACATGGGCGCACCTGCGGTGCTTGAACTTTGCAAAAAAAGAGGAATAGATCCAAAAGAAATAGATTGTTTGATTTGCTGTACAGTTACTGCCGATATGCTTTTTCCGGCGACAGCAAATCTTATTTGCCATAAAATAGGTGCGACAAATGCCTTTGGCTTCGATCTTGGTGCTGCTTGCTCGGGCTTTCTTTTTGGTGTAACAACAGGAACAGCATTTATTGAAAGCGGTCGCTATAAAAAGGTAGTTGTAGTAGGTGCCGATAAAATGAGCAACATAGTAGATTACAGCGATCGTACCACATGTGTATTATTCGGCGATGCTGCTGCTGCAATACTTCTCGAACCTGGAGAAGAAGGATTTGGAGTAATGGACAGCATCTTGAAATCAGATGGAATCGGTGGTAAATATCTTCATCAAAAAGCAGGTGGTTCTTTAAAGCCTGCAACGCATGAAACTGTTGCTGCTAAAGAACATTACATATACCAGGAAGGTCCTGCAGTTTTTAAGTTTGCTGTTGTTGGTATGGCTGATGTATCGTATGAATTGTTGGAACGAAATAACTTGAAAGGAGAGGATATCGCATGGCTTGTTCCCCACCAGGCTAACAAGCGAATTATAGATGCCACTGCAAATAGAATGGGATTACCTCAAGAGAAAGTAATGCTCAACATTCACCGTTACGGTAATACAACATCGGCAACAATCCCATTGTGTTTATGGGATTGGGAAAAGCAATTAAAGAAAGGTGATAAAATTGTTCTTGCTGCGTTTGGCGGAGGTTTTACCTGGGGTGCTACTTTGGTAACATGGGCGTATGATACTAATTGATGTACAGATTATTTGATGTGAAGATGTGCATATTAAGAACTTTTTTTAATCTGCACATTTGCATATCTACTCATTTGCACATCACTTCCTCCTGCTCCACACTATAAAATCCGTTGCAGGGATTTTGTCCATTCCAACCTGACGAAGCATAGTGATAAGCTGCCCTCTATGATAAGTACTATGGTTAAAAACGTGCATCAGCATTTGAAATACCGGTTGCTTAAATTGCTCTCTCTTTGTATTCTGATATGCAAAAACATGATCGATAGCCGCGGGAGTAGCATCTGTTAGCCACTCAACCCATTGCCTGTCTTGCTGAGATAAACTTAAAAGAATTTCCTTTGTTGAATAATCAGATTGTTCGCTCGGGCGAACTATGTTTTCTGTCAGCTTCATCCGTTGCCACCACATATTTTCTGCATCCCATATATGCAGTAGCGTAAGTTTTATTGCCGGAAAACTACTGGTAATAGGTTGCAGTTGTTGTTCTTCGGAAAGGTTTAAAATAGCGTCTCCTAATTTAGTATTGGCCCAGGCATTGTAAGTAGCATATTGTATTAAGATTTCCTTCATGTAAATAAGTACTTTTGAAGATACATACGAATAACAAAATACGAAATAAGAAATAAGAATGCGGGTAGAAGTAAGAATCAGAAAACGTAGTTAATCCGAATATTACTCTATATCTCACATCCGACATCAGACATCGTACATTTAAAAGACACTTATGTCAAATCCTGCCTTCTCTGGTTTCAGTTCTGTTTCAATTCATGGTGCAGAAAACAAGCATCCCAACTCCGCGCATACAACACCCATCTATGCTTCTTCCAGTTTTGTATTCGATACCGCTGAAGAAGGTATAGATCGTTTTTCGGGCAAGCAGGAAGGATACATTTACAGCAGGTGGGATAATCCAACATTTCGTGATGCAGAAAACGTAATTGCAGCATTAGAGAGTTTCAATATTTTTAATGATGATGGTTCTCCCCTGAAAGTAAAAGCTATCCTCGCTGCAAGCGGACAAGCTGCAATGACGAATGTGTTTATGTCAAACCTCACTGCGGGTGATAAAGTTTTATCACACTATTCTCTTTACGGCGGCACACATGAATTATTTACAAAGGTTCTCAGCCAGGCTGGTATTGAAACACTGATAGAAGATTTGCGTGATTTGAACTGCATTGAACAGATCATTAAGAACAATCCAACGCTGAAGCTAATTCACATTGAAACACCTGCAAATCCAACCATACAATGTGTGGATATAGAAGAAGTAACAAAAATTGCAAAGCAGCATGGCTTGATCGTAACAGTTGATAATACTTTTGCCACGCCATATTTACAGCAGCCGTTCAGGTATGGAGTTGACTTCGTTTTTCATTCTACAACGAAATTTTTGAATGGTCATGGAACAGCTATCGGTGGAGTGCTGCTTGGTAAAGACATTGATTTTATGAAAACAAAGGCAACCAAATGGCATCGATTGTTGGGAGGTAGCAGTAATCCATTTGATGCGTTTCTTTTGTTGCAGGGCATGAAGACACTTGAGATAAGAATGGACAGGCATTGCCACAATGCAATGGAAGTTGCTTCATATCTTGAAGGTCATAATTCAGTTGCCAAGGTTAATTACACCGGGCTTGCATCACATCCTGATTATGCGATCGCTGCAAAACAAATGTCGCACCCTGGAGCTATGTTAAGCTTTGAATTGAAGGGCGGATTAGAAGCAGGAAAGCAATTCATTAATGAACTTCATATGTGCGTAAGAGCGGTTTCCCTTGGTACCGTAGACACGCTCGTTTCTCACCCTGCAACCATGACGCACTATGGGGTTTCTAAAGAAGAGCGGGAAAAATTTGGTATAACAGATGGTCTGATACGCATGAGTGTGGGAATCGAAAATGTTGCTGATATTTTAAATGATCTTGAACAAGCTTTATAAGTAATCGAAATGAATAAAATTTGTGTTATCGGTAGTGGAATTAGTGGTTTGTCAACTGCATACAGATTATCTGAAGCAGGTTACGAAGTACAAGTTGTTGCCTCCAAACTTCCTCCCGATACTACATCGAATAAGGCTGCAGCTTTTTGGTTTCCGTACCACGTTAGAAATTTTGCACGTGCAATTTACTGGAGCCAAAGGAGCTATGAAGTTTTTAAAAAAATGTCAGCCATAGAAGATACCGGCATCAGTATGAAGAAGCTCGTCAAAGTAGTACACAACCTTGAGGATGAGGACCTAAGCTGGCTTGAAACTCTACCGAAGGGCTGCTACAAAGAGTTGCCAAAAAATGAAGTTCCGGAAGGATTTATTTTAGCATACGAGGTTTACGTTCCGCTGATTGAAACACAAATTTTTCTTCCATGGCTGATGAAAAAGCTTAAAGAAAAGAATGTTTCATTTGAGACAAAGGAGATTAAAAGCCTCGATGAAATATCTAGTCAATTTAAGTTCATAATAAATTGCACCGCACTTGGGTCAAGACAATTATGTAACGATTCATCCATCTATCCAATAAGAGGACAGGTCGCTTTGGTTGAACCTAATGAAAGCCTCCCAATATTTCTTCATAACCAGCAGCCTTTTTATATTGTACCGAGAAAAGATGCAACAATTATTGGTGGCACATTTGAAGAAAATATAGATGAAGTGGCCACATATCCAGAAACATTAAACAGGCTTCATCAGCAGGCAATTTCAATTTTCTCGCAGCTAAAAGGAACTACCATTAAGGGAAGCTGGGCGGGGTTAAGACCTTTTAGAAAAGAGATACGGTTAGAAAAAGAAGCCGATACAAACATCATCCATAATTATGGGCATGGTGGAAGTGGCTTTACTGTTGCATGGGGATGTGCGGAAGAGGTCTTATCTATTGTGCAAAATGATACAAAGTAGAAATCCCGGCTATTTGCCGGGACTTTAAAATATTTTCTACAGTCTACTTCTTCATCTCCGCAAAATACTTATGGAAGTACGGAATAGTTTCGATGCCTTTATAAAAGTTAGCTATATCGAATTTTTCATTGGGGCTATGAAGGTTATCACTATCAAGCCCGAAACCTAAGAAGACTGTTTTTAAACCTAACACACTTTCAAATAGTGCAGTGATAGGAATGCTACCACCACCACGTACAGGAATGGGCGGTTTACCGAAGGCAGTTTCCATCGCCTTGGATGCAGCCCTGTATTCAATGCTATCAACAGGAGTCAGGTAAGGATCACCACCATGATGTTCGGAAGCTTTTACCGTTACATAAGGTGGAGCAATTTTTTCTAAGTGCTCAATTAAAACTTTTGTAAGCTTTTTAGTCTTTTGATTAGGAACTAATCTTGTACTGATCTTAGCAAATGCTTTTGCAGGCAAAACTGTTTTAGCACCTTCGCCTGTGTATCCACCCCATATTCCGTTAACTTCTAAAGTTGGTCTTATACCTGTTCTTTCATTCGTTGTGTAGCCTTCTTCACCCCAAAGTTCTTTTACTCCTAAGTCATTTTTGTACTCTTCTTCATCGTAAGGAGCTTTCCCCATTTCTTCTCTTTCAGCCGCGCTGCTTTCTATTACATCATCATAAAAACCGGGAATAGTTATATGGTTATTCTCATCGTGTAAACTTGCTATCATCTTTGCAAGAATGGTGATTGGATTGGCAACAGCACCACCATAAACACCACTGTGTAAATCTCTGTTGGGACCAGTTACTTCTACTTCGATATATGATAGACCTCTAACTCCAACATCAATACTTGGTGTATCTAAACTTAACATTGCCGTATCACTGATTAGAATCACATCAGCCTTCAGCATATCTTTTTTGTCTTTGATGAAAGTGGCAAGATTCGGACTTCCAACTTCTTCTTCTCCCTCAATAATAAACTTAATGTTTGTTGGAAGGCTGTTCGTTTGTACCATCGTTTCTAATGCCTTTACATGCATATAAAACTGACCCTTATCATCACATGCACCTCTCGCATAAATCCTTCCTTCCTTAATAACAGGATCAAACGGGCCACTGGTCCATAGCTCTAAAGGATCTGCCGGCTGAACATCGTAATGTCCATAAACTAGAACTGTTGGCTTTGAGCTATCAATTATTTTTTCGCCATAAACAATTGGGTGACCTGCTGTTTCAAATATATCTACCCTCTCGGCTCCTGCTTTTTGCAAACGGTCTTTTACTGCCTCAGCACATTTAATCATATCATTCTTATGCTCACTTCTTGCACTTACACTCGGTATACGGAGTAACTCAAGCAATTCTTCTAAAAAGCGATCCTTATTTTTCTCCTGGTACTCTTTCCATCCTTGCATAATAACTGTTATTTAACTATGATATAAATATTTGTATTGCGAATATAGTGAGGAATATAAGTGTGCTCCAAAATGGTGCCTTTTTGTTATAGTTTATTAGATAGCAAAATATTTTTTTGAATTTACTATTACATATGCAGCAAGTCTATTATTTTCGTTTTACGATTGCTTGTGCATCTATCAGCCTTTGTAGTTTTTTCCTGGATAAACAGGGAATTTCTGCAAAGGCTGAGCCTATTATAGGAGGTTTGTCTCGAGTCTATGTTTTTTGTTAGAAAGAAGATTTTCGAGTGTCCATTCCACTTTTTGCTCAAACGGATGCTGCCTTACCGGACAATCTGCCTTATTACAAATTTTGCAACTAAAAGGTCTGCATCCATCAGTATGCACAAAAAATTCTACTGCATTGCCAAACCCACTTTGCACAAGGTTAACTAAAGCATCAATCTCAACATGTGCTTCATCCACATTTAAGTACCAGGGCACGGTTAAATGACAATCG
>DASVST010000554.1:0-4651 GCA_036387965.1 Segetibacter sp.
AAATCACCAAGATTGAAATCGAAACGTTCTGTCCTGATGTTGATGCTGTCTAAAATAAAAGTAGCAAAACCTACACTGCTTATGCTTATCCGGTAGATTCCGAATGCTATGCTTTCAATTTCAAAACTTCCGGTTTTATCAGTTGCCTGCTGTCTGCGAAAAAGACTGTCATCGTACCTGCTTATTGCAACAGTAGCACCTGCTACAGGTTTGCCGGTTTCCCCCTCGACAACATTTCCTATTATCAGACCGACATCAGATTTTGGTGTATTATTTTGAGAAAAACTATTTAGATAAAAGAGACATAAAAAAATTGCAAGTAATAGCTTCATCTTATTTGATTATTCCCAAACTTCATCCTTTCCATCTAACCAAAGTTTTACAAGTTCTGTTGTAACACTTTTTGGTCTTTCAAGCGGGAAGCCTAATGCTCGATCCCAAATTAAGCTGGCAAGTACACCCAATGCACGGCTTACACCGAAGAGCACAGTGTAAAATTCATATTCCTTCATTCCATAATGAACTAACAGAGCGCCACTATGAGCATCAACGTTAGGCCACGGATTCTTTATTTTTCCGATAGTTTTTAAAATTGGTGGCACTGCTTCATAAATGTTCCAAACAGTTTGTACCAGAGGATCGTCAGGCATATGTTTTTTGCCAAACTCCATCTGCGCTGTAAATCTTGGATCAGTTTTGCGGAGAACTGCATGTCCATAACCCGGAACCACTTTACCAGCTTGTAAAGTTGCCTGCACATAATCAGCTATTTGTTCTTTAGAGGGACTTTCTGTTCCTAATTGATCCCTCATTTCGAAGATCCATTTGATCACTTCCTGGTTTGCGAGACCGTGTAAAGGGCCGGCTAATCCATTCATGCCGGCGGCTAAACTCTGGTAAGCATCACCTAAAGCTGAGCCTACAAGATGTGTCGTGTGAGCACTAACATTTCCACCTTCGTGGTCTGCGTGAATGGTCATGTATAAGCGCATAAGCTCATGGAAACTCTCATCATTATAACCCATCATGTGAGCAAGGTTTCCACTCCAGTCTAAAAGGCCATTCGGTTGTATATGCTGGTTGTTTTTATATTTTCTTCTATATATATATGCTGCGATTCTTGGCAAGCGTGCTATTAAATCCATCGAATCATCGAAAGTGGCATCCCAGTAATCTTTTTTATTCATTCCTTCAGAATACCGCCTTGCAAAGTTGCTTTCTGTCTGCAGCGCCATAATTCCAACTACAAACATTGTCATGGGATGGGTATCGAGGGGCAAGGCATCAATCGTCGAAAAAACATGTGTGGGAACATGACTTCTGCGCTGCCAAACGTCAGTAATATGATTTGCTTCATCCTCAGTTGGTAATTCACCCAACAACATAAGGTAGAATAAGCCTTCAGGTAATGGCTCGTTGCCACCTTCAGCCTTTGGTAATTTTTGCTGCAGTTCAGGTATTGTATAGCCTCTGAAACGAATACCTTCCTGTGCATCAAGTAAACTTGTTTCACTAACGAGCCCGGTTATTCCTCTCATGCCCTGGTATATTTGAGCAAGTGTTACTTCGCCAATTTTTTTGGTTCCATGCTCTTTCAAAAGTTCCTTTATCTCAACATTAGCTTTTTCCGCTTTCTCTTTAAACCTGTCTTTTATTATTCCCATAACTTAAATTTTATTCTGGTTGATGTAGCCATTAAGGTGAAATTAAACGGCTTCTAATAAGTGATAAAGGTAAAACAACTTGAATATTAGAGCAAAAGTATTGCAAGTCAATAGCAGTTAAATACTTACCTCGGTGTTCTTCTGTAGAAAATATAGGCTACGAAAGTAAAAATGATGTTAGGTAACCATGCTGCAAGTAAAGGGTGTAAGTCTCCCTTTGTAGAGAATATTGTTGAAAATCTATCTGTGAGAATGAATATAGAGGCGGTTATTAAACCTACGGCCATGTGTAGACCACTTCCACCCCTTACTTTTCTACTAGCAACAACAACTCCTATAAATGTAAGTAACAAGAGAGAAGCAGGAGTAGCATCACGTTTATATCGTTCAACCTTTAATGCGTTCAAACCTTCTGATCCACGCAGTTCTTCCAGTTTTATAAATCGATCTAATTCAGGAGTTTCCAATTTATCCTTCGCATATTCGTCCCGTTTTAAATCAAAGGGTTTGAAATTGAAGTTCATGATTTTTTGCGGCTCCATTGTAACCCTCTCGGTCATGCCATTTATCCAACGCTCAATAACATTATCAAGAACCCACTTTTGTTTTGCAGTATCCCAGCGCAGGGTTTCTGCCCTCAGGTTGTAATCAATTTTATTTTTTACAACATGCTGCATAAAAAAATTACTCCCAGTTTTTGTAGCAGTATCATAATAGTTTACACCCGCATAAGTGAACGAATCGATCCTTATGTAAATATTATTTCTTGAGCTTAAAAGGGGATTGTACGAACTGTTTTTGTCAAGGACGTTTGCCTGGAAGTTTACACGTATTTCGTTTGCTTTTGGAATAACATAACGGTTCGCAAGCCATAAAACACCAGCGAGGATTAAACCTCCCATCATAAAAGGTCTAAGAAATCTGCCGTATGTTGTTCCGCTTGCTAAAATTGCAATCACCTCTGTTCGTTCTGCCATCTTTGCTGTAAAAAATATTACCGCAATAAATACAAACAGCGGAAAAAGCATTGCTAAAATGTGGGGGAGAAAGCCGTAATAATATTGAGTCATTATCTGGTAAGCGGAAAGACCTGACTTAACAAAATCATCCGTTTTTTCACTAACATCAATAACAACAGCAATAACAGCAAACAGAAGTAGCGTGAAGAAAAAAGTTATAAGAAAATTTTTAATAATATACCAGTCGATTATCTTCATTACTATAGCTGTGGGGTAAAGATATAAGTAACTGGCGACAGAAAGAATAACAGGCTGTTAATTCAAATGCTATCAAGTATTATATAAATGTAATTACCATCGTTAGGCATGCGTTTTGTCTATGTCGGCTAATTGTTACTATATTACTTTGATTTCTTTAACAACTAACCATTAAACATTTTAAATGACAAAGTATCTGAATAGCATAAGTTTGCACCCCAAATTAAGCACAATGAAAAAAATTTATTATTTATTAACAGCATTCCTCGTGATAACTTCTTCTGTTTTGGCGCAGAATGATCCGAGTGCTAAAAAGGTGTTGGATGGCGTTAGTGCCAAATTGAAAACGTTCAAAGGTATCACAGCCAATTTTTCTTATGTTTCAAAAAGTCGTGCCGGTAAGATCAATAATAATGCTAATGGTAAGATTTTCATAAAGGGAAACAAATATTACTTACAACAAGGCAAGACAGAGATTTTTAGCAACGGTGCTAAAACATGGAATTATAACGGCGACGAGGAAGTAACTGTTACTCCTGTTGATGCTGGTAGTAATGCTCTTACTCCTCAGCGTTTGCTCACTAATTTTTACGACAAAGATTTTACTTATAAATTAGTTTCATCAGCAGGTGGTTTTCATCAAATTGATATGACGCCAACTGACAAGCGTAAGAATTTTCAAAAAGTAACTGTGTATGTTGATAAAGCTAAATCAATGGTTACCCGCGCTACTATTTTGGATAAAAGCAGCAATACAATTTCCTTCAACCTGAAGAACATTAATACAAGTGCAGCTATTCCAGATGCTACGTTTGTTTTCAATAAGAATAAATACAAGAAAAGTATAGAAGTTATTGAATAACCTCTTTAAAGTTATAATTGAAAGCCGCCTCTTAAGGGCGGCTTTTTTATTTCAGCAAACGTGTATCTTGCGGTTCTGCAAATTTCTTATATGAAACATCGTCCTATTAATCCAGAATTGTTCAAACTAAACCGGCAACGTTTTACTAAAGAGCTCAAATCAAATAGTATAGCCATCTTTAATAGCAATGATGAAATGCCGGCGAATGCTGACCAGTTACATCCCTTCATTCAAAATAGTGATTTGTACTGGCTTTGTGGAATTGAACAGGAAGATACTATGGTGGTTTTCTTTCCGGATAATCCTGATCCGAAGTATCGTGAAGTATTAGTATTGGTGCGACCTAATGAGCTGAAGGAAAAGTGGGATGGTAAGAGATTGAGAGCAAATGAAGCTACTGAATTGTCAGGTATTCAAACAGTAGTTTGGCTTGATACTTTAGATGCAATGCTTCAAACATGGATTCATCTTGCCGATAATATCTATCTAAACTCAAACGAAAATGATAGAAAGGCTTCATTGATTCAAACGCGTGATTACAGGTATGCACAGGAAATGAAACTGAGATATCCATTTCATAAATATTACCGCTCTGCAAAAATTCTGAAAAAGCTTAGGTCGATAAAAACAGACGAAGAAGTTCAGGTAATGAAAGAAGCAATATCGATTACTGATAAGGCTTTCAGACGAGTGTTAGGATTTGTTCGTCCCGGAGTAATGGAATATGAGATTGAAGCTGAAATACAACACGAGTTTTTAAGAAACCGCGCCAAACGGCAAGCTTACGGAAGTATTATTGCCAGCGGCGACCGCGCAAGAACATTGCACTATGTCTCGAACAACCAGGAGTGTAAAGATGGAGAATTGCTACTGATGGATTTTGGTGCTTTATATGGCGGCTACTGCGC
>DASVST010000555.1:0-15132 GCA_036387965.1 Segetibacter sp.
ACAGGCTCATTTAGAAAATAAAAACATAGCGGCAGCAAGAACTGTATATCAAACTGCACTACAGGCAGGTGTAAATGCACCACTTGTTTGGGTTGGTATGGGGCATGTTGAATTGCTGGAAGGCAAAAAGAACGAAGCAAGGCAAAGATTTGAAGCTGCCATTACAAATTCTAAAAATAAGAACAAGGATAACCCTGCAATCTTAGCAGCTATTGGCCGCGCAAATGCAGACGCTCCTTCTACTTTAGGTGATCCTATGTATGCTATTGAATTATTAAGAAGGGCTGCAACACTTGATCCTAAGAATCCTGAGGTGCCTGCTTTGATTGGTTTAAATTATAGAAGATTAACTGACAGAGGTGGAGAAGCTTATGAAGCATTTGAAAATGCATTAAGAATAGATCCAAAGTATGCAAGAGCAAATTTTTATTTAGCGAAAATATTTTTATCGCAGAATAACGTTGCTGAATTCGAGAAATATTACAACCGCGCAATTGAATCTGATCCAAAATTCGCACCTGCATATCTTGACTTATACAATTACTACGCGCTGCGTGATGTAAACAGAGCAAGAGGCTACCTTGATAAGTTTGTAGAAAACACAGATAGGGATTGTGCAGTGGAATTCTTCTCAGCAGAATATCTATTCCGTGCGGGAAAATACCAGGAATCTTTAGATAGAGCTAGAGCTATGGAGAATGGAGCTTGCAAAACTTATGCTCGTCTACCTGTTCTATATGCTTACAATTATGAAAGACTTGGTGACAGCGTTCAGGCAAGAACTAACATAGAGAGATATCTTTCGACTGCAAAGGCAGAAAACGTTCAGCCTACTGACTATGTTTTTGCTGGTCAGCTCCTAGCAAGATTCAGAGGTAGTGAAGCACAAGCAGGTCAATATTTAGAAAGAGCAATAGCAGCAGACACAACCGTAGCGAATAAAATAACATACATGAACACAGCTAGTGAAATGTATGGAAGGGCTGGTTTGTACAATGAACAGCTGAACTGGTTGAGAAGACTTGCTGTGACCAAGAGAGAATTAAGTAACAGGGATTTTTATGTGTTCTCTGACGCTGCAATACGTGCAAATCAATTACAAACAGCAGACAGTATTACAAGGGCATATATTCAAAAGTTTCCCGACCAGGAGTATGGTTACTCATTAAGGGTTCGTGCTGCGAAAGCTGCTGATCCGGATTCAACAACAGGTACTGCTTTTCCGGCAATTGATGAGTATATCACTTTCCTTGCTAAGGATACGGCTAAAAATAAGGCTAAAATTCTAAACCAGTATTATTATATGGCAACTGTAACTGCGGATAAGATGAAAGATTATCCAAGAGCAATAGGAGTATTAGAGAGGATATTGGCTGTTGATCCTCAGAATGCTTTTGCTAACAATGCCCTCCCAATTTTAAGGAAGGCAGGAACTAGACCAGCACCAGCAACAAAGCCGGTGCCTAAAACAACGCCTGCTAAACCGGCAACGAAAACAACGGCAACAAAGACAACTAGCACAAAAACAACAACTAAGAAATAATAATCTTAGCATATAATAAAAAACTCCCTTGCAAAAACAAGGGAGTTTTTTATTGCACATTATTTTGGCTGACTTACTTTTGCATCAAATTGAACATATGTATTTGTTACAGGCTGCTACTAATGTAAATGATGTTAATTCAGCTGCCAATTATCTACCAATAGGTTTACAGTTCTTTTTTGCTATTGGTTTTGTTGTACTAATGATGGCAGTTACACATTACCTCGGTCCGAAAAGAAAAACAAGTGACAAGCTTGAGAATTTTGAAAGCGGAATTGAATCTGTTGGTAATGCAAGGCAGCCAATGGCAGTTAAATATTTTCTTGTTGCAATACTTTTTGTTTTGTTTGATGTTGAAGTTATATTCTTTTACCCTTATGCTATCAATTTTAGAGAATTAGGTTGGTCAGGCTTTGGCGCTGTAGCCATGTTTGTAGGCTTCTTTTTAATTGGATTTTTCTATATCATCAAAAAAGGAGCATTAACCTGGGAAGATTAGACGGCTTCTTGTAAAGTAGTTATATACTACCTTATCCGCTATATCTCTTTTAAATCATTTGTTTTCATTTACCATCCTTGCACTATTTTTGTGTCCCTTTTTAGGTACTTTCAAGGCTTTTTATGTTTTTAGTAAGAAGATATTCAGTGAGATTGAAAGACCTTTGTGTATAATAAAATTTTAATGTATGGCTCGTCCAGTTAGGTTTAATACAACAGAAAAGGAATTAGAAATGCCGGAAGGGCATATGGGTGAAGGGTTCATGGCTACCAGGTTCGATAAAGTTATTGGGCTTGCCCGAAAAAATTCAATGTGGCCTTTACCCTTCGCTACAAGTTGCTGCGGAATAGAGTTTATGGCAACAATGGGTTCTCACTATGACCTTTCACGCTTTGGTGCAGAACGGTTGGGATTTTCCCCACGCCAGTGCGATTTATTAATGGTAATGGGTACGATAGCAAAAAAGATGGGGCCTATTGTAAAACAGGTTTATCTGCAAATGGCGGAACCGCGTTGGGTGATGGCAGTTGGAGCATGTGCGTGCTCGGGTGGTATTTTTGATACCTACAGCGTACTTCAAGGCATTGACCAGGTGGTACCGGTGGATGTCTATGTACCTGGTTGTCCTCCACGTCCTGAGGCTATAATTGATGGTTTTATGCAGATCCAAAATCTCGTAGGTCAGGAGAGCTTGAGGCGAAGGAATAGTGATAAATACAAAGAATTATTAGGCAGTTACGGAATACAGTAATAAAGTAAAGATGTGCAGATTTGAAGATGTGGAAATGAGAGGCGATTGCTGTTTTCATTTTCAGATTTTCAAATTGTCGAATTCTCAAATTGAACAATGGCATTAACAAACGAACGTATTTTAAAGCGATTACAGGAAAAGTTTGGAGAGCAGCTTACAGGTTTTTCAGAACCGTATAACATGCTCACCTTTTCGATGCCTAAAGAATCTAATCTTGATGTGCTTCAGTTTTTATATGATGATCAGGAACTGAGGTTTCAGTTCCTGACTGACTTATGTGCCGTTCATTATCCCGAGAACAAAAGTGAAGAACTTGCAATCGTTTACCAATTACATAATCTCGTAGATAATGTTAGAATCCGATTTAAAGTGTTTACTAACATAGATCAGCCGGATGTTTTAAGCGCTACAAAATTATACGAAGCTGCAAACTGGTTAGAGAGAGAAACGTACGACTATTATGGCGTTAATTTCGTTGGTCATCCAAACCTTCGTCGCATATTAAATGTTGAGGAAATGGATTATTTTCCAATGCGCAAAGAGTTTCCGTTAGAAGATCAGACGAGGATTGATAAAGACGATGAGATGTTTGGAAGAGGCGGAAACCTGGAGTACGGTAATATGCGGGATAAAGAAAATGGATTAACAATTCCGGAGAGTGAACAAGGTCATGATCGCAACTACCCTGTTTAACTTGGTTGATAGAAGTGCAACAGTTGAAGTGTGCGACGCAACGATGATGAGTAAAGAAACTAAAGTTGACTACATAAAAATTATTTGATGTCTCTTGTAGAACAATCAAAATATCACATTAAACTTCCTGATGGAAGTATTGAAAAGCAAACAACCACGCTAAACCTGGGGCCTACGCATCCGGCTACACATGGTGTGTTTCAAAATATTTTAGAGTTGGACGGGGAGAGAATTGTAGATGCTGAGCAAACTGTTGGATACATTCACCGTGCATTCGAGAAGATTGCAGAACGTCGTCCACTTTATCAAATTACTCCACTAACCGACAGATTGAATTATTGCAGCAGCCCGATCAATAACATGGGCTGGCATTTAACCTGCGAAAAGTTATTAGGAATAAAAACACCTAAACGTGTTGATTATTTGCGCATAATCATCATGGAACTTGCCCGTATATCTGATCACCTTATTTGTAATTCGGTGGTTGGTGTTGATACAGGTGCGTTCACTGGGTTTTTATATGTGATGCAATATCGTGAGCTGATCTATGAAATATACGAAGAAGTTTGCGGCAGCCGCTTAACTACAAACATTGGTCGCATAGGTGGTTTTGAAAGAAATTTTAATGATGTTGCTTTTCGTAAGCTCGAAAAGTTCTTAAAAGAATATCCTGCAGTTTTAAAGGAGTTTGAAAACCTTTTTAACCGTAACAGGATTTTCATGGAGCGTACGCAAGGTGTTGGTGGAATAAGTGCAGAGAGAGCTTTAAATTATGGTTTCACTGGTCCTAACTTACGAGCGGCAGGTGTAGATTATGATGTTCGTGTTCATACACCATATAGTAGTTATGAAGACATGGAATTTTCTATTCCTGTAGGTAAAACAGGCGATAGTTACGATCGGTTTTTGGTTCGTAATAACGAGATGTGGCAAAGCTTGAATATTATTGAACAGGCATACAAAAAAGTACAGGAATTTAAAGGAGCTGAAGCAGAAGTTTTTCATGCTGATGTTCCTGAATATTACCTGCCGGAGAAAAAGGACGTTTATACAAAAATGGAAGCGCTTATTTGGCACTTCAAAATAATAATGGGTGAGATTGAAATGCCTGCAGGTGAGGTTTATAATTGTGTTGAGGGTGGAAATGGTGAGTTAGGCTTTTACCTGATAAGTGATGGTGGTCGAACGCCCTTTAGATTAAGGTTTAGAAGGCCTTGCTTTATTTACTACCAGGCTTATACTGAAATGGTTAAAGGAAGTATGTTAAGTGATGCAATCATAACAATGAGTTCTATGAACCTGATTGCAGGAGAAATGGATGGATAAGAAGCACAAGAATAATTTTAAAGATAGATGGCAGTTTTTTCAGAAGAGAAGTTAGCTAAAGTAAGGGAGATCATTCAACGCTACCCGCAAGGAAGGCAGAAGAGTGCTCTGTTGCCCGTTCTCCATTTAGCTCAACAAGAGTTTAATGGTTGGCTGGATGTTCCTGTAATGGATTATGTAGCATCATTGCTAAACATTGAACCAATTGAAGTGTATGAGGTAGCGAGTTTTTATAGCATGTACAACCTAAAACCAGTCGGAAAACACATGTTTGAGGTTTGCCATACAGGTCCTTGCATGGTGAGAGGAAGCGATAAGATCATTGAATATATAGAGGAGAAGCTAAACATCCGCGTAGGTGAAACGACAGAGGATGGAATGTTCACCTTAAAAACGGTTGAATGTTTAGGCGCTTGCGGCTATGCGCCAATGATGCAACTTGGAAGAAACTACCGTGAGCATCTTACTCCTGAAAAAGTTGATGCCATCATTGAAGAATGCAGAAACTTTGCTGCGTCAAATAATTAACCAAACTAGTTATTATGAAACTTATTCCCTACGTACATTTTGCAGGCAACGCCGAAGAAGCATTAAACTTTTATGCTGAAGCTTTAGGTGCTGAAATATTAACTATACAAAGGTATGCTGATGCGCCTGTTCCTTCAGACGAGGACTATAAGCAGAAGATCATGCATGCTCGTTTACAAATTGGTGAAACCGTGCTGATGGTTTCTGATGTTTTCAAAGGACAGCCTGTTGTTACAAATGGTAATGTTGATCTATCCGTTGATGTTGAAGATGCAGATCAGATAGAAACTGTATTTAATAAAATGGCGGAAGGTGGAGAAGTTAGAATGCCATTAGAAAAGCAATTCTGGGGAGCGATCTTCGGAATGGTTCAGGACAAATTTGGTGTGAAGTGGATGTTTAATCATGAATTGGAGAAGCAATAATCAAATGCTTAAATGACACAGGCAAAGAAAAATGCGAGATTAATTTTTATAATTCAATTTATTGTTTTTATTGCTTTGTCTATTTATTATAAGTCATTAGAAAGGGGTAAGGAAAAAGATGTTGCAGTAGGAATAGTAATCGGGTTGGTGTTTTCAGGAGTCATTCATTGTTTGCTATTCGTGTTAAAACCAGAATTGTATGGCAACAATAGAGATAAAATAGATTATTAAAGTCTTATTCAAACAACCCTTTAGGGGTTTGGTTCATATGAAGTTACTATTAGCAAATGATCATATAGAAGGAATTCGCTTCTACGATGCGTACCGCAAAAATGGTGGTTATGCTTCGTTAGAAAAGGCTTTCAAAATGTCGCCCGCAGATATTGTAGAAGAAGTTAAGAAAAGCGGGCTTCGCGGACGTGGAGGTGCAGGTTTTCCTACAGGTTTGAAATGGAGTTTCCTAGCAAAGCCCGAAGGGGTGCCTCGTTATTTAGTTTGCAATGCAGACGAAAGCGAACCAGGTACTTTCAAAGACAGGTATCTGATGGAGTTTTTGCCACATGTGCTGATCGAAGGGATGATTGTTTCTGCATATGCTTTAGGCAGCAACGTAAGCTACATTTATATACGTGGAGAGTACGATTGGATAGTTGACATTTTAGAACATGCAATTGCTGAAGCAAATCACCACGGCTTTTTAGGCAGGAACATTTTAGGCAGTGGTTTTGATTGCCAAATGTATGTTCAACGTGGTGCAGGAGCTTATATCTGCGGAGAAGAAACTGCGTTGATTGAAAGCCTCGAAGGCAAGCGCGGAAATCCTCGTATCAAACCACCTTTTCCTGCAATTAAAGGTCTTTGGGATTGCCCAACTGTTGTAAATAACGTTGAGACATTAGCAGCAGTTGTTCCTATCATAAATATGGGCGGAGAAGAGTACGCGAAGATTGGTGTTGGTAAATCAACAGGTACAAAATTGATCAGTGCTTGTGGTAATATTAACAAGCCCGGAGTGTACGAAATTGACATGACCATTAGTGTTGAAGAATTTATTTACAGTGATGAATATTGCGGTGGAATACCTAATGGAAAAAGGTTGAAGGCTTGTATTCCTGGTGGCTCATCAGTTCCCATCTTACCTGCTAATTTGTTGTTGAAAACAGCAAAAGGTGAGACAAGATTGATGAACTACGAAAGTCTCGCAGATGGTGGATTTGCTACCGGCTCAATGATGGGGTCTGGTGGTTTTGAAGTTTTAGATGAAGACCAGTGTATAGTTCGACATACATATTCATTAGCACGTTTTTATCACCACGAAAGTTGTGGGCAATGCAGCCCATGTCGTGAAGGAACAGGCTGGATGAAAAGAGTTTTATATAACCTTGAATACGGCAAAGGAAAACTAAGCGACATTGATCTTTTGTGGGATATACAAAGGAAGATCGAAGGACATACGATTTGTCCTTTAGGCGATGCGGCTGCGTGGCCTGTGGCAGCAGCTATCAGGCATTTTAGAGATGAGTTCGAATGGCACGTAACAAATGCACAAGAAGCACAGGTGCGAAATTTCGGTTTGGCACATTATGCCGATCCATTAGAATTAGCAGCTCAACCGGTTGCGTAAAAATTATAAATGTCTTTAACTAAGACAAGGAGATAACATGGCTGAAGAGCAAAAACAATTAATTAAAGTAACAATAGATAACATCACAATTGATGTGGAGCCGGGAACGAGTATCCTAATGGCTGCACGTAAGATCGGTGGTGATGTAACGCCGCCTGCAATGTGCTACTACAGCAAATTGCAAGGTAGTGGCGGTAAGTGCCGCACTTGTTTGGTGGAAGTGTCTGCAGGTTCAACTGCTGACCCAAGACCAATGCCAAAGCTCGTTGCAAGCTGCCGCACAAACGTGATGGACGGAATGGTGGTGAAGAACATAACCAGCGAAAAAGTGATCGATGCAAGAAAAGGTGTTGTTGAATTCTTATTATTAAATCACCCGCTCGATTGCCCGATCTGTGACCAGGCAGGCGAATGCCACCTACAAGATTTAAGCTACGAACATGGTGATGTTGGAACACGCTATGAGTTCCAAAGAAGGTTGTTTGAAAGAGAAGATATTGGTCCTTACATACAACTGCATATGACGCGTTGCATTCTTTGTTATCGCTGCACTTATGTAGCAGACCAGATAACAGACAAACGTGTTCATGGTATATTAGACAGAGGAGAACATTCTGAAATCTCAACTTACATATCCCGAGCAATCGACAACGATTTCAGTGGAAACATGATCGATGTTTGCCCTGTCGGTGCATTAACTGATAGAACCTTCCGGTTCAAAAATCGTGTTTGGTTTTTGAAGCCTGTTGAAGCACACAGAGACTGCGAAAAATGTTGTGGTAAGGTTACTTTATGGAACCGTGGTGATGAAGTGTTTCGTGTTACAACACGCAAAGACGAATGGGGTGAAGTTGAAAGTCTGCCCGATGGAAAAGCAGCGTGGATCTGTAATACGTGTCGGTTCGATAAGAAGAAAACAAGTGATTGGGTTATTGAAGGTCCTCGCAAAGTAAACCGTCATTCTGTGATCAATGCTGGTCATTACGTAGGAGTTAAAAAGCCGAAGGAAATGCTTCCGGAAGTGATGGGTGGAAGAGATCCAAAGCTGTTGATGGATATTCATACAGTGAGCGATATAAACAAGCCTGAAATCGAGTTAAGTAAGATAAATGGTCCTGCAACAGGGAGTGTTTTTAATAGTGAAGGAACGAAGGATGTACCATTTTTAAACACCGAATATTCTTCTGAAAAGAGGAGATAAACGAGACGAATAACTAAACAATGATGACGCTTTTGCAAATTGATTGGGGACTACTAATAGAAAAGTCAGTTTTGATTGGTGGTATTATTTCGGCTTCTCTTTTAATTGCGATGTACAGCACCTATGCAGAGAGAAAGGTTGCTGCAATACTCCAGGATAGAGTGGGGCCAAACCGTGCGGGGCCATTCGGTATTTTTCAGCCTTTGGCAGATGGAGGAAAGCTTTTCTTCAAAGAAGAGATAATACCAAACTCGTCTAATAAGTTCTTATTTATTCTTGGTCCCTGCCTTGCAATGCTTACGGCAATGATGACGAGTGCTGTTATCCCGTGGGGTAACCAAATTCACTTCACTTTCTTCGGACAAGACAGGCATATAAACCTACAGATAGCGGACATCAATATTGGAGTGCTTTTCATTTTCGGCGTAGTAAGCATGGGGGTTTATGGTATAATGATCGGTGGCTGGGCAAGTAACAATAAGTTCTCGTTGATGGCTGCTATGCGTGGTGCATCGCAGGTTATTAGTTATGAGTTGGCAATGGGTATTTCCCTGATCGCATTGCTGATGATGACTGGTTCACTGAGTATGAAAACCATTGTTGAGCAGCAAGTACAAGGGAGTTGGTGGAATATAGTTTACCAGCCTCTCGGCTTTTTCATATTCTTAATCTGCTCGTTTGCTGAGTGTAACAGAACACCCTTTGATTTACCGGAAGCAGAAAACGAACTGAACTTTGGTTATCACCAGGAATACTCTTCGATGAAGCTTGGGTTCTATTTATTTGCTGAGTACATCAACATGTTTATAAGCAGTGTTATTATGGCTACCCTGTTTTTTGGTGGTTATGATATGCCATTTGTAAATGAGGCTAATTTTTCCACAAATATAGCTGCGTTGTTAGGCATGGTCGCACTGTTCGCTAAAACTTTCATCTTCATTTTCATCTTTATGTGGGTGAGGTGGACAATCCCGAGATTTAGGTACGATCAGTTAATGCATCTTGGGTGGAAGGTTTTAATTCCATTAGCACTGGTGAATATGTTTGTTACTGGTGCAGTGATATTGTGGCAGCAGGGATAGGTGGATGTGCGGATTGGTTGATGTGCAAATGTGCGAATGGTTAGAGCGGTAGATGAAAACGCGTTTAGAAAGGAAGGATAGAAATCAAAATACAACTGCATTTACATGTCTATGTTTAGAGATAGGAGAGTAAATAAGAAGTGGCGAAGAATATTCAGGACAGTGTATGCAATTATTGGTATTTCAATGATCATAAGTTTTCTGCCGTTAAATGAAGAAGTAGAAATATTTTTTGCGTCGGCGGGAGTAACAGCAGGTTTAGTTGGGTTAGTTTTTCTGTGGTTTTTATACAATAAGCCAGAAAGGCTGAACATGCAGGAAGAAGAGGTAGATATTTTTGAAAACAATTAGTGCAAAGTATTTATTCTACAGTTGAAGTGTGCGACGCAACGATGATGCCATGAAAAAACAAAGGCTGGTATCAAAAACAATCACTTGCTAAGTAGCGTGTAAGAATAAACTTGGTGGGATAGTAGTAGAAAAATACTTTTGCAACCTTAAATGAAGAAGACTCACATAAGTGAGATGAGATATGCAGTTAACGAATAAATCACAAGTAGTAGAAAGGAAGCCAATGACTTGGCTGGAGAAGCTTTATATACCCGGAATTTTGAAGGGTATGTTTATTACGTTTAGTCACATTTTTAAGAAGGTTCCAACGATAAGATACCCTGAACAAACGCGGGCATTTAGTAATGTGTTTAGGGGATTACAGGTACTTAACAGGGATGAAGAAGGACGTGAAAGGTGTACTGCCTGCGGGTTGTGTGCAGTAGCGTGTCCTGCTGAAGCAATAACAATGGAAGCAGCTGAAAGGCAGCGTGGAGAAGAGCATTTGTATCGTGAAGAAAGGTACGCAGCTAAGTATGAAATAAACATGCTTCGTTGTATTTTTTGCGGGTTGTGCGAAGAGGCTTGTCCGAAGGATGCTGTTTATTTGAGTGAAACTTTTGCGCCGTCAAACTTTCAGCGCAAAGGGTTTATATATGGTAAAGAGGATTTGTTGATTCCTGATCCTAAGAAAGAGCCTGAAAGATATGCGAAGGCTTTAGGTGAAAGAGCACCAAAAACGAAATAACTATTGCTGAATAACTGTTAATGAGCGTAACCGAAATACTCTTCTGGTTTTTAACTGCACTTGCTTTAATGGGAGCAACCATGGTTTTGCTTAGCAAAAACCCGGTGCACAGTGTGCTTTGGCTCATCATGGTTTTCTTCGCTATTTCGGGTCATTATGTTTTGTTGAACGCGCAGTTTCTTGCGATTGTAAACCTGATAGTTTATGCAGGCGCCATTATGGTGCTTTTTCTGTTTGTAATAATGTTGATGAATTTGAATAGCGAAACCGAACCGCGAAAAAGTGCAATCTTGCAAATTGCAGGTGCTATTTCGGGCGGAAGTTTAATGCTTATTATGGTTGATGTTGTTCGTGGATCTGCTGACGTTGCAAATAAAACTGCAATGGTGAAGGAGGGAAATATTGGTCTGATAAAGAACCTGGGTAAAGTGTTGTTTAACGAATATGTTATTCCTTTTGAGATAAGTAGTGTTTTGTTTTTGAGCGCAATGGTTGGTGCGGTGGTGATAGGGAAGAAGGGAGATTGATGTGCGGATGAGTTGATGTGCAGATGTGCGGATGACTGATGTGAGATTGATGGATGTGCGTGGTTTCCATCCGCACATTTACTAATCTGCACATCCTTAAATTAAAATTATGCCGATACAATATTATATAACGCTTTCAATTGTTCTGTTCTGCATTGGTGTGGTGGGAGTGCTTACACGTCGTAATGCAATCATCATTTTTATGTGTGTGGAGTTGATGTTGAATGCAGCGAACCTTTTGCTTGTGGCTTTTTCTAAGATGCATCATGGGTTGGCTCTTGCAACTGACCCGGCAACAACAGCTGGTATTGATGGGCAGATATTCGTGTTCTTTATAATGGTAGTAGCTGCCGCAGAAGTAACTGTTGGTTTAGCAATTATTGTTATGATGTATCGCAACACGCATTCAATTGATGTGAACTTTTTGAACAGACTGAAAAACTAACATGAATCAATTTAGTAACCTTGTTTGGTTGGTTCCGTTATTTCCTTTGATAGGTTTTTTGATTAATGGTTTGCTCCGCAAATCTTTATCGAAGCCGATGATCGGGATTATTGGAAGTGGTGTTATACTTGCTTCATTTATTGTTAGTGTACTTATCTTTTTAGAAGTAAAGCAAGAAGGTTTTTCTCCTGTTATTGTAACACTTTTTGACTTCATAAACATTCCTGCTTACAACATTCAATTTGCTTTCCAGGTTGACCGATTGTCATCTCTTTTCTTATTGATCATTACTGGTGTTGGATTTCTTATTCATGTGTATTCAACAGCATACATGCATGAAGAAGAACCGCAGCATTACGGAAGATATTTTGCTTACCTGAACCTGTTTGTTTTCTCTATGTTACTTCTGGTGCTTGGGGCAAACTACTTAATCATGTTCATCGGTTGGGAAGGTGTTGGTCTTTGCTCTTATCTACTTATTGGATACTGGTTTAAAAACAACAACTACAATTACGCAGCTCGCAAGGCTTTTGTAATGAACCGTATTGGGGACTTAGGTTTCCTACTCGCCATCTTCTGGATTTTAGGTAAAGCCGGAACATTAAACTTCAATGAAGTATTTGCGCAGGCAAATACGTTTTCAGCCTTTGATATTACTGCAATAACCATGTTGCTCTTTGTTGGAGCAATGGGAAAAAGCGCACAAATTCCGTTGTATACATGGTTACCAGATGCGATGGCAGGTCCAACACCTGTGTCAGCATTGATACACGCTGCAACAATGGTTACTGCGGGTATTTATATGATCGTTCGAAGCAATGTTTTATACTCGATGGCTCCACTAACGCAAGGTGTTATTGCAGTCATTGGTTTAGCAACTGCTGTCCTTGGAGCAACCATTGCGCTAAAGCAAAATGACATCAAAAAGGTCTTGGCTTATTCTACGGTAAGTCAATTAGGGTATATGTTTTTAGGACTTGGAGTTGGTGCTTATACGGGTGCCGTTTTTCATGTAATGACACATGCATTTTTCAAAGCATTATTATTCCTTGGTGCTGGTAGCGTTATTCATGCAATGCACCATGAGCAGGATATAAGAATGATGGGCGGATTGAAAAAGAAACTACCAATCACTCATATAACTTTTTTACTTGGCTGTTTAGCAATTTCAGGTATTCCACCTTTTAGTGGCTTCTTTTCTAAAGATGAAATATTAGCTGCTGCATATGCACAAAATCCATTGTTGTGGATCATCGGTGTTATCACAGCAGGAATAACTGCTTTCTATATGTTCCGTTTATATGCAACCACTTTTTTAGGAAAATTTCGCGGTACACATGAACAAGAACATCACTTGCATGAAAGTCCTTCAGCAATGACAATTCCATTGATTGTATTAGCCGTGCTTAGCGTGATCGGAGGCTTCATTGGAATACCTGCAGTATTTGCTCAAAATGCTCATTCACTTGAACATTTCCTTTCGCCTATTATTGATAAAACGAATTTGCAACCTCATCACCTTGAACATAGCACAGAATATATGTTAATGGGTGCCTCAGTTGCATTAGCTGTAATTGCAATTATATATGCATGGACAAAATACAGTAGGAAGCCTGAGATTGAAGAGCCACAAGGTGCGGCTAAATTACTCGCAAACAAATGGTATGTTGATGAACTGTACGATGCAGTAATTGCACGTCCGATACAAAGCCTTTCTGGCATTTTGAATACCGTTATTGAGAAGAGTGGTATTGATGCTTTCGTGAATGGAGTCGGCAAAAGTATTCAGTACGCAGGAAGGCAAATAAGATTGGTGCAAAGTGGTCAGGTTGGTAATTATATTTTGATGATGGTGTTGAGTATGGTGCTGATGATATTGCTGATTTTTTACGGAAATAACCTAACACCATTCATAGACAAAATTTTTAAATAGCGAAGCTAAGAGCCCAATATGATTCCTGTTTTATTATTCTTGATTCCTTTGGTGAGTGGTATAGCTGCTTTTTTTCTTCGGGAAGATAAAGCTGCTAAATCATGGGCTTTAATAAGTTCAATAGCAACGTTGATCGTTTCTCTCGTTAGTGTTTTTCAACCTGCAAATTCAACTCTTCTAAGTTACGATGCAAACTGGCTCCCAATGTTAGGCGGTCGCTTTACATTGGGATTAGATGGAATGGGAAGAATGCTAACGCTGTTAACTGCAGTTTCTTTTCCCATAATATTTGCAGCTACTCACAAGAACGTGTATAAAAATGCCGGTGCTTTTTATGGCTTCATGCTTTTATCACAAGCAGGTCTGTTAGGTGTGTTTTCAGCAATGGATCTTTTGTTATTCTATTTCTTCTGGGAGCTTGCTTTAATACCTGTTTACTTCCTTTGTTCTAAATGGGGTGGTGAAAGAAGAATTTCAGTAACATTCAAGTTCTTCATCTACACATTTACAGGTTCTTTATTAATGCTGATCGGTATTCTATACTTGTACTTCTTAACTCCTGATCAATCTTTTTCAATTTCGTCTTTATATAATCTGAATGTTGACAGATCAAAAGAAATTTTGATCTTCTGCCTCATGTTTTCAGCGTTCGCTATCAAGATGCCCATCTTCCCCTTTCATACATGGCAGCCTGATACATACGAACAATCACCAACTGCAGTAACAATGGTGTTGAGCGGAATAATGGTTAAGATGGGCGTGTTCGCTGTAATAAGATGGTTATTACCTATTCTGCCAAACGCATCTGTACGCATGGCTGATGTTGTTATCATTCTTTCTGTAATCGGGATGTTATATGCTTCATTGATCGCCATCAGGCAAGATGATATGAAACGGTTGATTGCCTATTCTTCTATCGCACATATTGGTTTGATGGGCGCAACAATGTTTACCGGCAATAGCAGCGGTATGCAGGGAGTAATGTTCCAAATGTTTGCTCACGGAGTAAATGTTATCGGACTATGGATCGTAGCAGATGTTATTGAGCAAAAAATGGGAACAAGAAAGTTTAGCGAACTCGGCGGACTTGCCCAAAAGGCACCTGCACTTGCAGTCTTGTTTAGCATCATGGCTTTCGCAAACATTGCTTTGCCACTAACAAATGCTTTCATTGGCGAATTCATGATGTTTAATGCACTATTCCAGTATAACATTTGGTTTGCATCGATTGCATTGATCAGTATTATCCTTGCAGCAGTGTACACGTTGTGGATGGTACAAAAAATATTTTTTGGTGAAGTAACAAACAAAGAGAGTGAGATCAGAGTTCCCTTAAACACCCAATTAATGCTTGCTGTTTTAGTAGGGTTGATTTTATTTTTTGGCGTTTATCCGAAGCCAATGATAAACCTTACTACAGACACAGTTAATGCCATCGTTGGGCAAATAAAATAGAAGTTGAACCGGTAATAATATG
>DASVST010000556.1:0-3103 GCA_036387965.1 Segetibacter sp.
CTTTGCTGAGCTACAGAATGTCGCGCAGTAATATGTCCAATCTCATGACCTAATACTCCTGCAAATTGTGCTTCATCGTTAAAATGAGCCATGATGCCTCTTGTAAAATAAACATAGCCACCTGGAACAGCAAATGCATTGATAACTTCGGAATCAACAACTCTGAAGTTGTATTCTATATTGGGCCTGTGGGATATGGCAGCCATTTGATTTCCCTTCTCCCTGATAAATCTCTGTATTAATGAGTCTTCATATAGACCAAAGCTTGCAATAATCTGTGGATCTGCTTCTTTACCCATGGCAAGTTCCTGCGCCTCAGACATAAATACTACCTGCCGCTTTCCTGTAACCGGGTTTCTCGAACAAGAGTTGATCAATACTGATGCTGATAATAAATAAGCTATCAAGGAGAATCTTTTCATTGAAGTAGTTTTAATAACGAATAACAACTAATGGTTCTTTCATGGCTTTGCAAAGATGATACCATTAAATAATTGAGTAAGGCTCATATGATTAGAAAAGGTCCGGCACAAAAAAAGCCGGACGTATCCGGCTTTTTTTGTTGTTATAAACGACTATTGATCTGTCTTAACTTTGCTTTTATCATCTTTCACTTTTGCCTTTTCATTTTCTGTTTTCACTTTCACTTTCTCATCTCTTTTCAATTTCCTTTTTTCAGCAGGAGTTTTTTCTTTCACATCTCCTTTCTCATCTACCTTGCCTTTATAGGCAGCTTCTTTATCCTTAAGCTTTAGACTTCCATCTGCATTCAATTTAGTTTTATAGGTGCTGTCCTTTTCCAAAATATTTCCCGCACCATCAACTTTCATTTTGTATGGGCCGTCTTTGTCTTTCAACACTCCATCACCTTCTATTTTAGTTTTAGCCTCCCCTTCTTTACGTTTCACATCGCCATCTATTTCTGTTTTCTTTTTACCATTGTCACCCTTTAGTATTACATCCCCATCCCTGTCAAATACTTTCTTATTGTAATTATCTGCTTCTGTTCTAAACTGGTAATCCCCATTTTTATATACATAGAGATCATTATCATATGCATAACGGCCTTCTTTTGTACGTGTTAGTTTCCCATTTACTTTTTCTCCTGTTCTCCCGTAAAAAGTATCGTTAGTCGCAGTATTAATATACAGGTAAACTGGTCTGCTGTTTTCTGTATTATACATTATGCCATTTCCAGAATGCTTAATTAGTGTAATTGATCTGCCTGTACTAAGGTCAATATATTGGGCGTTAATCTTTTCTGATGCAAATGCTAAACTGGCAATTACACATACCAGCAGTAAGTTCTTTTTCATAATCTCATTGTTTTAATTATAAAATCTCCAGGATTGGAGGTTCATACATGTCTGTTGACAATATCTGTGCCATGAGCTTTGCAGCATAATAACGAATGGTACTCTAGAACATCTCATTCAAACAAATAATACCAATTTGATTACAAGATTAAAAAGAGTTTCTATCAAGCATTATGGAATATATCATAACAGGTGGATGGTACATATTAGTCTCAAAAAAATATATCTCCTAAACGAGCCTGAGTTTGGTAGTAATTAAGCAATAAAGTAATATTGAAGTGAATTATAACTTGTATTTCATACCCTTATAAAGAAGTAAATGATTTTTCGCTACTTGCTCTTATTTTTTTTACTGTCAATTGCAAGTTGTGATCATACGAACAGCCTTCCTGACAATACAACCTTTCAAAATCCTCTATTGCCATCCGGTCCTGATCCCTGGATAATACAAAAGGATAGTTTCTATTATTATACACACACTCTTGATAATAGAATAGAGCTTTGGAAAACTAAATCGGTTTCGCGGGTTGGCGTGGGCGAACATAAAGTTATTTGGCGACCTCCTGCAACAGGTCCGAACTCCCATCATATCTGGGCACCCGAACTTCATTTTTTTGACAATAAATGGTACATATATTATACTGCCGGACATTCTCCCGCTACCGGTGATCAACGAATGTTTGTACTAGAAAACTCTTCTGCAAATCCTATGGAGGGTGAATGGATACATAAAGGAAAACTTGCAGATCCAACGGCCGATCTATTTGCACTTGATGCAACTGTTCTAGAATACAACGATAAAAGATACCTTTTTTGGAGCTCTACCGAAACTAGCAACACTCCTGACCAAAACCTCTATTGTGCTGAATTAAAAAACCCATGGTCTCTGGCAACTAAAAGGCACTTGATTTCTACCCCAACTTTCCCTTGGGAACGACTTCACTCTCCGCCTGCTAAAGGAGTGAATGAAGGTCCTCAAATTCTCAAGAATAAATTTGGAAGAGTATTTTTATTTTTTTCTGCGTCTGAATGTTGGTCAGATGGTTATGGACTCGGAATGCTTACTTTAACTCAGGGTGGTGACCCCTTGGAAGCATCGGATTGGAAAAAAAACCAAACGCCGGTGTTTTCTACAAAATCAGTCAGTAATGCATTCGGTCCGGGACACAATGCTTTTTTCAAATCTCCTGACGGCAAAGAGGATTGGATAATTTATCATGCTAATTCTCAAGAAAGGCAATATTGTGGATTATTAAGAAACCCTCGTATTCAGAAGTTCACATGGAACGCCGATGGCACACCGCACCTGGGGCAACCAGTTCCAATCTTTGTTAATATACTACGTCCTTCAGGAGAGAAAGACTAGCTATTCTTTGACTGCCTGTGCACTCATTATCGATAACGCAACGCTGTCGGTACCTTTTGGAGTAAAGTACCTGGTTTTAAAATTCAAGGAAGAACTAGCTTTTACCACTTCATCAAGAACTTGTTCGTGATTAGCTACGAGAGTTCCTTCTTTATAATACAGCATTTTGATTCTTACCTCTTTGTATGAACAAACACTTGCCTTATTTTCTATAGTTCCATTAATTACTGTTTTACCAAGAAAATTTCTTTTTTCTGATCCGGAGACAACGAGAAAACTTAACGGGTTTTTCTTTTCTTTTTCTTCAAGACTTTCCTTGGTCTTTTCATAGTTATCCTTATCAATTTTTGTGTCTGTCCCATTGCAAGAGGTAAGAGCTACAAAGGAAATGAGAAGTATGCTTTTGAAATTCATTTCGAAA